>NZ_JZIR02000060.1:0-8098 GCF_000961955.2 Hymenobacter sp. AT01-02 | reverse complement strand
GGCCGCCCGCCCACCGTGGTCGTGCAGGCCATTGGCCGCACCCCGGGCCCACGCCGCCCGCCCTATTACCCCACAGCCCCGCGGCCTGAGCAAGGAGTATTCGGCAACGAGTTTGGCTTTTAAACCCCAACACCTATGGCATCCATTTCCGTAAACGCGTTACTTGATCTGATTTCAAAGAAAATCAGAAACAAATTTCTTAAGCTCTCCATCAAGCCATCCGACATGGCTGATGTACTAGAGAAGATTGTAGAGTTGGTTACCGAGGAAGTAGCGAAACGCTACACCAAGGAAGAAGCAAACCTCACCTTCGCTAAGAAAGGCGAGGTTTCGGATGGTATCAGCAATATTGATCTGTCCGGCTTCGCTACGAAAACGGACCTTACAACAGTCGTAAGCTCAGAACTGGCAGGTTATACTACCAAATCCGAACTTACTTCGACTGTTGCGGCTCAGACCAGTTCGGTTGTTTCTTCTCTGATCGGGGCGGCTCCCTCTGCCTTGGATACGCTAGGAGAAATAGCCCAGCAGATAGCGAAAGACCAAACGGGGGTAGCTGCCATCTTGAGCACGCAGAATCAGCAGGGTACGCAGTTGCAAACGACGCTTACCCAGTTGCAAACCCTACTGGCGCAGATGCAAAGCGCCCTGTTTATAGACCCGGCTACGGGCTATACCAGTTCGGAGAAGTTGCCGCCTCCTACTGCGGAAGAGATCATAGCCCTAGTTGGCCTACTGAAGCCTGAGCTTGATAAGGTCTATGCTGCCATTGGAAGCACCACAACGCCTACTACACCTACCACGCCAACCGTTACGCCGCCTACGGCGCTTGATATCACAGCAACGCCTGGTGATGGCCAGGTAGTTATTACGGCTACTGGTGGTGTTGGTACAGGCGTAACGCTAGCACTCTACCGCGGCACCTCAGCAAGTGGCACCCTCATTGCCAGCAGCTTCCCTTTCACGGATACCGGCCGCCCCAATGGTACCGCTGTCAGCTACTTCGCTACGGCCACTAATGCCGGCGGCTCCGTATCCGATGCGGCCAGTGCTACTCCCATGGCAGCTACCACCACGCCTACCACGCCCACTACTCCGACAACACCAGCTGGTGCAGTGAGTGATACGTTCACCCGGGCTGACTCGGCAACTACGCTTGGCAATGCGGACACGGGGCAGACGTGGGTAGTCGATGCCAACGGTGTGCTGGGTGTTCGCAGTGGCACGGCCTACCTGGTGAGCGGTAATGGTTACGCCTTCCTGCCTGCACCCTCAGCCAACATGCGAGTGCGCGCAAAGCTTGTCTTCGGGGCAAGCATCGTTTCCCAGGGCATCATCTTCAATGCCATCAATAAGGCCAACCGCTTGGTGCTAGTAACGGAAGCTGGCACAGGTAAGCTGAATCTACTGCGAGTAGAAAATGATGGGGCAACATCCCTAAAGATCACGTCCACTGCACTCGTTTCTCCCAACTCGACGCCCGAATTTATGGTCGAATCGGTGGAGCGCGCCGATGGCTCCGGCCGGGATGTGCGCTGCTATGTAGACGGCGTACGCATAACCGACTTGGACTACTACTTCAACACAACCGAGATGGTGAAGTACCGGACATGGAACATGGCTGGCTACCGCTGCGGGGCTGTGTTGGCTGGCACTGGTCTGGATCGTATCGACATTGACGCTATCGTATAATGGCGACGACGTTCCGACTCCGATTCGACCCGAAGAAGAAGCCAGGGATAGTGGTGCCACCGCCCACTACCCCGGCCGGGAACCGTGTACGCATTACGGCCACCTTCGCTAGTGCACCTGTTGCGCCGGCTATCGTCATTGCCGACATGCTAGCTGATGCCCGGCTAGCCGTGGTGATGCACAAGGATGATTCGTACTATCCTGACTTTACTGAGGTTTTTCCCAATGTGCGGGACTTGACCACCAGCGACAACGCTGGTGGTACCATTCCGGTTGGCTACGGCTTTGCCACCATTGCCGGTGCTCCTACGCAGAACCTGCACCACACGCCTGAGCGCAACGGGCAGCCTGGCTCTAGCACTACCTGGCCTGAGTACCGGGAAATGTACGAGAACTATCCTCAGTTCGCGCCGACCAACCACAGCCAGAACCACGATAACAAGCTTGGTACTTGGCTGCAAGAATTTCAGGTAGGACACGAAACTATCGTGCGCGAAACGGGGCGAGTGCCAAGTACGATGGCCGTTGTTGCAGGCATTCCCGGCCAGGTGGAGCCGACCATTAGCGTCATGGGGTACGATTTGGCGCTCTCCACCAATTTTGATGGTACGGGCGCGGGCATCTATCAACCGGATATTTTCTGGGGCGAGGAAATCAATATGACCACCTACGACAAACCGTGGGTGGTTTCCAATCGCTTCTTGATGGATGGCAAGCTAAGCCAGACGGGCTTTAGTGAACTTAACTCTTGGCGCGACAAACATTTGACGCTAGCCAAAACTAAAAAGCACGCGGCCCCAATCTTCGGCCATAACCCCTACGTGGGCTCGGGCATCTTGCTGCGTCAGTACATCCAAGGCTTTATTAGCAAGGCTTTGGAAGTAGGCGTAGCGCTATGGATGCCCAACCCCCAGCAGCTGGCAGACTACCGCCGGCAGAAGCGGTTGGCTAAAATCAGTGCGCCTGTCATTGTCGGGAATACAGTAACCTGGGAAGTAGAACTAGCTGCGTGCTTCTATCAGGACCTAAGCTATCTGCTGGCAGGTGGCCCTATACTGAACGTAAAAGTTGAGGGCGCCCGTAGCTCTACCTTCAACGCAACCAGCAACCTGCTCAACGTGCTGAAGCTGGAAGGGGAAGGTTCTTTACCGACCACTACGCCCGTGGTGCAGCGGCTAACGGGAGAGATACCGGTAAATGCTCCGATGGAAATTGTGTCGTTGCAAGCGCCGGCTACCGACTATTTCAGCCGGGCGTTTGATGCCGACACGGCTTTCAACGAAAACTCTACTTTCTACAACGGCAAGTTCAAGACGGCGAATGATGAACTCTACAGCGTTTCCCGGCATAAGTTCTTGCCCGGCTTGCGCCCAAGCATTCAGACCATCACCATTGGCGACACGCGTCCCTATGGCTTTGACCTGACGATTTCGGAAGTAAAGAAAACGGGGGAAGAAGTAGTGCTCACGCGCTACACAGGCGGCACGCGCCACGTTGCCACGGTGAAAACTGACCCTGATTCGTACTTGAAGTATACGCTGATCGGTGCCAATTCGCCTTCGCTCATCAAGTACGAAGGCGAGTACAACAACGTCTCCTATCCAGCAATCCCAGCCCGGGTGAAGTACGACTTCGAAAACTTCACCTTGGTACATGCTCACTACTTCGAGCTGGTGAATGGGGAAGGGGTCAAAGAAGACGTGTACCAGAAGTGGGTACGATTTGGCGGGGGGCGGGTGTACGATGATGTAAAGAACCTCAATCCGGTAAAGGATGAGTTTGTCTTCAACATCGACGCGGCTGGGCGCAAGCTCGATGCGCTGATGAAGCGTTTTCACGACGACAACGCTATCGTCGTGTTGGACGTGAAGGAACTGGCCCCGTGGCATTTAAACCTGTACGATGCCGCCGACCGCTTTACTACGGAGTGGCCGCCCGTGCTGCCTCCCTACGCGAACCGCCTCAGTATGGAAGCCTGGGCGTGGGTGCGTGACTTGGCCTTCCAGATTACGGCTCGGTATGGCAGCAACAAGAACCTGGACCCGGCTATCGTACACTCCCGCACCAACCAGCTCTACCCGGGCAACTTCGAGCTTTTCTACACGGAAGAAATCGGGCTAGGCTACCTCAAGATTTTGGAAATCTGGAATGAGGTAGACAAAGACTGGAAAGGAACCAAGGTGTTTACGTCGGGGGCGGAGTATGCTTACTTTGCTTACTCGGTGTGGTTGGGCGTGCATGATGCCGACCCCACGGTCCTAGTATCCAATGCAGGCACCGCTTCGGTAACGCCCGACTGGTTGATAGATTGCGTGGAAACGATGGCGAAAATTGCGCCCTTGAATCCGGACGGTACCCCCTTGATTCCGTGGGATATTCTACAGGTGCACGCCTATAGCAATACGGGTAGTGGGCAGCAAAATACCGACGAGAAGACCCGGGCGCAAATGCCTGAGTTGTCTAATCTAGGGCGTGAACTAGACCGCTTGCAGGAAGCCAACGCGCGATTCATGGGCGATAAGCCTATGTTTATGGGCGAGATCGGCACTTGCTGGAAGATCAACTACGTTGATAATGACGGGGTGAACGTGCATGAGGTGCAATCAAAAGCCCTGGTGTATCCACCCGCGGGCAGCAACTGGACCCAGAAAGAATGGCAAGGGGTGCACTGCCTGCGTACCGCCTTCTTCCTGTGCTTCCGCGGTGGCTTCCAATACGTGTCACACTACCAGCTGAGTGACGACAACCCTTCCGAGCCCTACCAGACCTATAGCACCATGGGGGTAACGGAAACGGTTACGGCCGCCGATGGCACAAGGACCGTGCAATACCGTCCCAATGGCTACTTACTGGTGCAGGCTCGGGAACTGCTCAAGGGCTACCGTCACGTCGATACCCTCAGTCCGCTAGTTGACCGCATGCAGAATGCGGCGGGCCGCACGGCCTACGTGATCTACTCGAAAACCGAAAATAATAACTCGGTACCCTTCTCGCTGGCCTTGCCCAAGGCAGGCACGCGCTATGATTTCAGCCTGCATAGCGACACGCCCACGGCATCTGCCGTCGTGGCTGGCAACTACAGCGCTGCGGCTACGGAGCTGCCCTTCGTGGTGGTGCTCAACCCCTAAGCTTCTCTCCATTTCTTCCCCTCTTTGCTATAGCTTTTTCCCGATGACAACGCGCACAGAAGCGGCGGCTGAAAAGATAGCCTCTCGCGAAAGCTTACAAACTAAAAACTGGATTCTCGCTGGGGTAGTCGGCGGCTTGCTTCTGTTCGTGCAAGCACTTATGACCTTCATCATGAGCAATGCGGCCACCAAAATGGACGTGTACTCGAAAGGCCTGAGCGAAGTGCTGACAGCCGTGCAAGTCATGAACGCCCGCAATGAGGCGCTGACCCAGCGAGTGGCAGAATTAGAGAAAGCAAAGTCTGATGCCAATGCTGTCCATGCCAACATTGACGTGCGCCTGCGCTCGGTAGAGCAGCGGGCAGCAATACATGACCAGTGGATGACCACCCATAAATAAGCTAGTCCATGACAGTACAGCTACCGACGCTCCAAGAAAACCATTGGCACTACCTACTAGGTACTGGCATAACCGCTCTGGTGTACTGGTGGCTCCGCTCCGAGCTGACCCCGCGCCGCGTCATCAGCATTTTCGAGACGGAAGGCGTGCTGAGCGCCCGCCAAATCCTGGCCTGGGTGCTAGCCATCTTCACGATGTGCATGCTGGCCGCGGGCCGCATTAGTCCCTCACAGGCGGAAAGCTTGCTCTTGATTCCGCTGGGCCTCTTCGGGTTTGGCACCTTGCCCAAAGTTGCCGACAAGCTGAAGGCCCTAACAACGGTCAATGCCCGCCAAGTTAAGGCGCAGGTAGAGACGGACTCTCTGACCATGAACGGGGCCACTGTAAACGACACCATCCCGCCCGGCGGGCCTAAACTCTACTAACCTATGGCCGACTTTAAACTCGCCTACGCCATCACCGCCCGGCATGAGGGTGGCTACGCCAACAGCCCCCACGATACCGGCGGGGAAACCATGCTCGGCGTTTCGCGCAACAACTTCGCTAACTGGGAGGGCTGGGAAATAGTCGATGCCTTGAAGCGCCAACCGGGCTTCCCCGGTACGGCCAACAGCAATGCGGCGCTTAAGACGCTGGCAGCCGCCTTTTACAAGGGCACCTTCTGGGACGTGTTCCGCCTCGATACGGTCAAGCATCAGGGCATTGCCAACGAGCTGTTTGATACGGCCGTGAACATGGGTGTTAGCCGGGCCGCGCAGTTTTTGCAGCGGGCCATCAATGTCACCAACAACCGGGGGCAGTACACGGTGGACATTCAGCAGGATGGCAAGGTTGGCCCCGCTACCATCAATGCCCTCAATAAGCACGCCTACCCAGAAATGGTGCTAAAGGTGCTTAACGTGCTGCAAGGCGAATTCTACGTGCGCCTGGCGGAGCGCAACCCCACCCAGGAAATCTTCATGCGGTCCTGGCTGTCGCGCGTCTCGCTGGCATTGGTGGGCCTGGTGCTCTGTGCCAGCTGCACGGTCTACCCACCGACCCAGGCGGGTACCATTTCCAAGAAGGGCATGCCGACGGTGCGTGATCAGCACCCCGAGAAGCGGCACTTCTAATAAGGTGTGCGCTGTATTGATTCACGAACAAAAAAACCTCGACGGTGAGTCGGGGCTTTTCTGTAAAATCAGACTCGTCATGCGAAGACTGTTTGTATCTTTAAGAGTTTTATCGCTCTGCTATTGTAGTCTGCTATGCCTGATTCAATTCGTTCTACTGTATCTCGTAATATTCCAATTAATCTTAAAAAAATCCTACGTCGAGTTCGCCGCCCTATCCGGCGGTTTCGCTTACGCCACACGACGCAGTATCATCTCTTCGTCTTTGGGGGCCGTGGGCAATACTGGGTTGGTGTGGGCCAAGAACTGTACGCGAAGGAGCCGGCCTTTCGGGCGACTGTGCAGGCGTGTGAGACGGCTCTGGCGGAGTTAGGCGGTCCTTCGTTGCTCGCCAATTTTGATGGCACCGCTGGACCTGATTTTCTAGCCGACGAGGTGCGCATGCAGCACTTGATTGTCGTCGTGCAAGTAGCCTTGACGGACTTATGGCGGGCGCAGGGAATAGAACCCGATGCTAGCTGGGTATCAGCAGTGGGGAAGCGGCGGCAATGTATGCAGCGGGTGGGCTCACGTTGCGTGACACACTGCGAGTGAGCATGAGCCCAGCACTGGTTTGCCAAGTCGAAACGGCAACTTATGGAGCACTCGTCATTAATGTTGCCTTTGAGCAGGCATGTAGCTTAGCTGCTACCTGCCCAGTCGGGTTGCATGTTATTCAGGAAGCAGACGAAAGCCGGTGCTGTTTTTTTGTAAAACTAACCGATATGGTTGCCGTGAAAGCGTATGTACAAGAGCGCGGTTTCAAGGCCTATCAATTGCGTACTCCTCCCATTTGGCCTTACCATACACCAGTTCTCAAACAACACGAGGAGTTGCTCCGAGAACCATTGCGGCCGATTCAACCCCTGCCGACTCGTAAGCCCTGCTACTTAGCGACGCTCGGTCAGGTAGTTCCGGTCGGTACGATCCTTGACTCGGCGTACTGGTTACTGCCACCGCAGCTTCCCGTGCGGATGCATCAAACATTACAGGCGGCCTTGCAAGATGGCTACCGCGTATTTACTCCTCTCGGGGTAGCTCCCTTTCCGTATTCCAGTGTTGCAGGGCAGCGAGAAGGACTACGTGGCGTGGAGTTGTTAAGTGCTCTGGCGCCAGAAACTCCGGAATGGGAAACCTTCAAACAAACGCGCGAAACGTTGGCCGATTTGGGGCTAAAGCGTTAACCATCTACCATCAACAGGGGGCACGAGTAGATGTGCTGGCTAACCGTACTAATCTTCCAATTGAAACGCGCCGGCTGAAGCCTTACGCAAGCCTGGTTGAATTGCCGCACCTCGAATAAAAACGTGCCCGGATAGGGGAGTAGGGGGTGCTAGGCGAGGATAGCAATCCTGAAAAGGCACAGAAACGGGCACAGAAAGAAAAAACCCCTTGTAAATCATTGATTTACAAGGGGTTTTACTGATCAAGAGCCTCCTGTCGGGATCGAACCAACGACCTACTGATTACAAGTCAGTTGCTCTACCAGCTGAGCTAAGGAGGCCTTTTTGATATGACAAAACTAGTAGGTGAGTGGGAGTTTGCCAACTCTTGGGCAATAAAATATTATGAAAATATGGCAACTACCTGACAATCTACCTACTAAAAAAGGGTCCTGGCGTACGCCAGGACCTTTTTAGTAGGTAGATTGTCAGGCACTAGCTGCGAACTGCTTTTAGCTGCTTCTTAAGGGCATCAATACGGTGTTGCGCTTCATCGATTCGGCC
>NZ_JZIR02000006.1:0-74558 GCF_000961955.2 Hymenobacter sp. AT01-02 | reverse complement strand
CATCAAGGGTGAAAACTGCTGCCACACGCCTTGCACATAGTGGTGGAGTAGGCCATTACTGGTCGCGGGCGGGCGGGGCGGGTTTCGGGCGTTTCGTCAGCCAGGGTAGCCAGGTAAAACTCGCGGGCGTCGCGGGCTCGTTCCAACAGCAAGTCATGAATCCGGTCGGTGAGGGCGCGCGTTTCTCGCTGGTTGAGAGCCGGGTGATGGTGGCGGGCGTAGAACGTGCCAATAGACGCCGAGTCGGTCATAATTGCCAAGTACTCGCTCCCTTCGGCTTCGGCCAGAAACTCCGCTATTTCCCGCATGATGGGCTGAAACCCCTTATAGAGTTCCCGCGTGGCGTCGCTAATGGTGACCACCGCGTTTTTAATCTGTTCTTCCACGGTATTACTGCTCACTACCAGCTGCCGGGTCTCGTGGGCCAAGGCCTGCATCTGGCTTAGTGCTTCATCCGTTTTGCGGGAGGCATCGTCGGCCGCCTTCCAGCTCTGAAACGCTACAAACAAGCCCAAAAACGACGCTACACT
The DNA here is from genome assembly GCF_000961955.2 of Hymenobacter sp. AT01-02. Classification (NCBI taxonomy): domain Bacteria; kingdom Pseudomonadati; phylum Bacteroidota; class Cytophagia; order Cytophagales; family Hymenobacteraceae; genus Hymenobacter; species Hymenobacter sp. AT01-02. The sequence continues at coordinate 74,028 of NZ_JZIR02000006.1, read as the reverse complement.
GCCCACCACAGAGTAGTGCCCATTCATGGCATCGTACGCGGTGATGCCCATAACCGCCAGCGCCAGAAATAGAATCAGATAAAACAAAGAGCTTTTGCTCGGGTCGAAGAGAAAAGAGGGGCGCATAGAGTAGGCAAGTAGTGCAAGCAGGGTGTTACTACCCAAGAAGGACAAGGTAACGGTTGGATAGAAGCAACGGCATGTCTAACGGTGAAACGCAAATATGGGTCGCCACACCATTTACCCCGCTACTTTCCCGACCTTTGCGCCTTCTTACTGCCTTTACCTACTCGCTCATGGCTGCCAATCGTCGCTCCGCTCCATTTTACATGACTGCCACCACCCAGTTTGGGTTGGAAGAAGTGCTGGCCGAAGAGCTACGCCAACTAGGCGCCAAGATTGAAAAAGTAGGTCAGCGGGCCGTGGAGTTCGTGGGCGACACCCAGCTACTTTACGAGGCCTGCCTGTGGTGCCGCACGGCCATGCGCATTCTGCGCCCGTTTGCCGGCTTCTACGCCCGCGATGAGAAAGCGCTGTACCGGGAAGTAAGCCGCATCGACTGGCAGCGCTTCATCGACCCCGACCAGACGTTTGCCATCACGGCCGTTGTCAATAAGTCCACCTTCGAACATTCCTTATTTGTAGCTCAGCTCACCAAGGATGCCATTGTGGACCAGTTTCGTGACCGCCTGGGCCGTCGTCCTAGCGTGGATGTGAAGAATCCTGATATTCGCCTGCACCTGCACATGATTGAAAACGAGGTAACTCTAAGCCTCGACGCCTCCGGTGAATCGTTGCACAAGCGCGGCTACCGCCAGCAAACCAACGTAGCTCCTCTGAACGAGGCCTTGGCCGCTGGCTTGCTGCTACTGGCCGGCTGGGATGGTAAGAAGACGCTTATCGACCCTATGTGCGGCTCTGGTACCTTGCTCACCGAAGCGGCCATGCTGGCGCAACGCGTGGCGCCGGGCCTCTACCATCAGGGGAAGTTCGGCTTCGAGAATTGGGCTGATTTCGACGCTGCCTTGTGGGAATCGGTGCAGCTAGATGCCCGGCAAGCCCGTTTGGAGGAGCCCCAGGCGTACATTGCCGGCTCCGACTTGTCAAGGGAGTACATTGAGCTGGCCCGTAAAAACGTAGCCGCCGCTGACTTAGAAGACTTTATTCGTTTGGGTGTGCGCGATGTGAAAGAAGCCAAGGCCCCTGCCAAGGAGGAACCCGGCATCGTTATCATGAACCCGCCTACGGGGAGCGGATAGGGGAGGAAACGGAGATGGACGCCCTCTACAAAACCATCGGCGATACGCTAAAAACAGGGTTTCAGGGCTACGATGCCTACGTTTTCACGGGCAACTTGGAAGCTGCCAAGCGTATTGGCCTGAAAACCTCCCGTCGCATTCCTCTCTATAACGGCCCTATTGACTGCCGCTTGCTCAAGTACGAGCTTTACCAAGGCACCCGCAAGGTGAAGTAGCCAGCAGGAAACATACTGTAAAACAGAACACTCTCTGCAATAGGAAAGCCAAAAGGCCCGGCCACCTTCGCGCTGCGAAGGTGGCCGGGCCTTTCCGGGTGAGAGCTACCCAGAGCAGTTGAACTACCCGGCATATTGCTGGCATGCCTCCACGCACGCGCGGCACGCCGCGGCGCACTGCTGGCAGTGGTCGTGTTGGTGTTGGCCGCACTCATCGGCGCATTTCTGACAGATTTCGATGCACTCCCGGAGTACATGCTTAGCGTGGTCGGAGCCGCGGGCAATGAAAGCGGCCGTGAGCCGACAGATATCGGCGCAGTCCCGGTCGAGGCGGATGCAGGGCACCATCATCTTGACATGATCCTCGTGTAAGCACGCATCGGCGCACATTTCGCAGGCCGCAATGCAGCGGCTGAGCGCGTCGAGGACAGGTTGGTTTTGAGAGTAGGAAGCAGGTGAAAAAGCCATAGTCTGGTTTATAAGAAGTGAGATAGTGTTCTGCTTACTTAAACGGCCGGATGCGTTCCGCGACTGTTCAGGATTCTGTTTCTATAGTGCACGATTTCCACCTCCTGCTAGTTATACATACTCTTTCACCCCGCTGCGTTTAGCCGTATCTTTACCCCATGTTATTTGCTGCCGAACCCCTCGCTCCTACAATTGAATCTGCCCGTCGCGTCCTGAAGAAGTACTACGGCTACGACGCATTTCGGCCCATGCAGGAGGACATCATCGGCAACATTCTTGGTGGCCAAGACACGGTAGTGCTCATGCCCACGGGTGGGGGTAAGAGCATCTGCTTTCAGGTGCCGGCCGTGGTGCAGGAGGGAGTGTGCGTAGTTGTATCGCCCCTGATTGCGTTGATGAAAGATCAGGTGGAAGCCCTGAAAGCCAACGGTATCTCGGCGGCCTATATCAACAGCAGCGTGGGCATGAGCGAGCAAAACAACATTGCTGCCGACTGCCTCAATGGCTACCTAAAGCTGCTCTACGTGTCGCCGGAGAAGCTGCTGTCAGAAGGGTTTATGACCTTCCTCAAGCGCATGCGTATTAGCATGTTCGCCATTGACGAGGCGCACTGCATCAGTTCCTGGGGCCACGACTTCCGCCCTGAATATACCCAGCTGCGGGTGCTGCGCGAGCAGTTTCCTAACACGCCCATTATTGCCCTCACGGCTACCGCCGACCGCCTCACCCAACGCGATATTCAGCAGCAGCTGCGCCTGAATAACCCGCGCGTATTCCTGTCCAGCTTCGACCGGCCCAACCTGAATCTTATTGTGCGGCCGGGCCAAGATAGGGTAGGGGGTATTCTGGAGTTTTTGGAGCGCCACCAGGGCGAGGCGGGCATTGTGTATTGCCTCTCGCGCAAGCAGTGTGAAACGCTAGCCCAGAAAATCCAAGCTAAAGGCATCAAAGCAGGCTTTTACCATGCGGGCATGACGCCCAACCAGCGCGCCGCCGTGCAGGAAGCCTTCCTGAAAGATGACTTACAGGTAATTGTGGCCACCATTGCCTTCGGCATGGGCATCGACAAAAGCAATGTACGGTGGGTAATTCACTACAACCTACCCAAAAATATTGAGGGGTATTATCAGGAGATAGGACGTGCTGGCCGCGACGGTAGCCCGGCTACAGCTGTGCTATTCTATTCCTTTGGCGACGTGATGAGTTTGCGAGACATGCTCACAAAGGAAAACCCCAACCTTACTCAGCTCAACCTCACGAAGCTGGAGCGCATGCAGCAGTTTGCAGAAGCTGCCTCCTGCCGCCGCAAAATTCTGCTCAACTACTTCGGCGAAACGCTAGCCACTGACTGCGGCAACTGCGACATCTGTCGCAACCCGCCTACCACCTTCGATGGCACCGAACTGGCCCAGAAGGCCCTCTCGGCAGTAGTGCGCGGCCGGGAGCGGCTCAGCATCAGCCTGCTTATTGATGTGCTGCGTGGCATGCGCAACCAGGCTGTTCTCAGCCAGGGGCTCGACCAGATAAAAACCTACGGTGCCGGCCGCGACCTGCCTTACCTCGACTGGTACAGCTACATCCACCAGATGCTCAACGACGGGCTAGTCTACATTGCTTACGAGGAAGGGTACTCTCTGAAAATTACCGACTTGGGCCGGGAGGTGCTGCAAGGCCAGCGTCCCATCTCCATGAAGAAATTTCAGCCGGCTGAAAAGGCAGAGAAGACACCTCGGGGCCGCAAGGCCGCGGCCCCAACGGCCAAGGCTACCCCGGCCACCCGCGAGGCGCAGCTGTTCGACGCCTTGCGCACCCTACGCAAGCGCATTGCCGACGAGCAGGGGGTGCCTCCGTACGTTATCTTCACCGACTCTACCTGCAGGAAATGGCCGAGGAGCGCCCCGTCAATCGTACGGCCATGCTGGCTATTTCAGGCGTCGGAATGAAGAAGTTCGAAACCTACGGTGAGGTCTTCATTCGCGAAGTGCTGGCCCACGGTGGTAACCCCGCCGCCCAGGCAGAACTAGACGAGGACGACATGCCAAGTAGCCTCGGCCCGGATGATTTCAGTGCGGCGCCGCCGCGCGCTACCCGCAAGCGCGAGCCCAAGGCTGCACCGACAACAGGCAACGATGTGAACAGTACTATGGAGACGACCCACCAGTTGCACCGTATGGGACTGAGCATAGAGGCTATTGCCCAGCGCCGCGACTTGGCCGTCTCCACGGTGCAAAGCCACCTTACCAACTGTTACGCCAAGGGCCTGGAGTTGCGTATCGAGGAGTTTTTGAAGCCGCAGGAGTTGGCCGAAATTCAGACGGCACAGGCTCAGTTGGGAGGCAGCCCGATGCTCCGTGACTTGTTTGATCACCTGCGCGAGCAGTACGACTACTTTAAGTTGCGCTTGGCCCTGATGTACTTCAAGAAGCTGCGCGGAGAGTAGTCGGGCACAAAAAACATTCTAAGAACAACCGAGGGCCTAGCGTATGCATAGCGCGGACCATCGGCTGTTTTTAGTACGTAATAACGTTACTGCTTGATTAGCACAGAAAATGGCGTTTTGGCTGCTCAAGTGCACCGGGCGTTAGGCCATCCGAGGGATGGAGTAGACCAAATTTTTTTAGCAAAAAATTCAGCTAATTGAATTAGTATTCGCGTAGAACCGTTTGTACCTTCGTGAGCCGGTAAATCTTTACCGCTGAAGCCAATTTCCCCGGCTCCCTGCGCTATGATCAACACTAATCTCAAATTTTGGCGGCGCGAACTGGCCCTCACCCAGGCGCAGATGGCCGAAAAACTCGGCATCAAACGCTCTTTGGTGGGAGCTTATGAAGAAGGCCGTGCTGAGCCCAAGCTCGCCACCTTAGTAAATATGGCCCGTTTGTTCGGCATTACGCTGGACTCGCTCGTTACCACCGACTTTAGCAAGAAAAAGAATGCAAAGGCGGCGTTGCAGCTTCAGGCTCAAACCGTAACGTCTACCGATGTGGTGACCACGCGCCCGGGCAACAACAACCTGCGTATCTTGGCTCTTACGGTAGACAAGGAGCAGAACGAAAATATTGAGTTGGTTCCTCAGAAGGCCGCCGCTGGCTACCTCAATGGCTACGCCGACCCGGAGTACCTAGAGGAGCTTCCGAAGTTCCGCTTGCCCATGCTAAGCACTACGGGTACTTATCGGGCCTTCGAAATTGCGGGCGATTCTATGCTTCCAATTGCTAGTGGTACGGTTATCGTGGGCCGCTACATTGATGATTGGATGAGCATTAAGGATGGCACGCCTTGCATCGTAGTGAGCTCCAAGGAGGGTATTGTCTTCAAGCGCGTATTCAACCGCCTTAAAGATGCCGCCATGCTGGCCCTGCATTCCGACAACCCCGTGTACTCGCCCTACGAGATTGATGTGGAGGATGTGGTAGAAATTTGGGAGGCAAAAGCATACATCAGCAGCACTTTCCCCATTGCTGATTTGTCGCTCAACCGGCTGGCTAGCATTGTGCTTGACTTGCAGCAGCAAGTAAGTACCATGAAGAAAGTATAAGCATAGTTGCACAGTGTGCGTTATAACGCCCGCTTGGCTACGGCTAAGCGGGCGTTTTGCTTTTTGCATCACCCATAACTGATGCTGGAAAAACTAAAGGCAGCCCGGAAAATCGATGGATTGAGGTAGCCTGATTAACTAACCACGTGCGGAGCCCGTAAGCTTCCCTACGTACCTCAATCCTTACTCCCCATGCTTAAGCTCATTCCCGCTTCTGACCGACATCACGCCGCCCCAGTGCACTGGCTGAACAGCTATTTCCTCTTTAGCTTCGCCGACTATTACGACCCCGACAATATCAACTTTGGCCCTCTGCGCGTCTTCAACGACGACACCGTACAGGGCAATTCTGGTTTTCCGCAGCATCCGCACTCCGAGATGGAAATTGTGACTCTCGTGCTGGAAGGCGAGTTGGTGCACGAAGACACTATGGGCAACCGGGCCACTATTAAGAAAGGCGAAGTACAGCGCATGACGGCTGGTACTGGCCTGGCCCACGCCGAGATGAACACGACCGACAAAGCAGCGCACATCTATCAGTTGTGGTTCTTGCCCAACCAGAAAGGTATTTCGCCCAGCTACGAGCAAAAGGATGTCGACTTTCTCGATACCAAGAACGAGCTGATTCCGCTGGTGTCGGGCCAGAAAGTGTTGGAGGATGTGGTGTATATGAACTCCAATAGCACGGTATATTGGTGTAACTTGAGCGCCGATAAAACCGTGACGTTCAAAACCTTCCCGATTCGTAATACCTTCCTCTACGTTGCGGAAGGCTACGTATATGTCAACGGAGTTGATATTGGCCCCAATGACCAATTGCGCTCCACAGATGAAAACGTGCTGGAAATTCGGGCCAAAAAGGATGCGAAGTTCATTCTGATTGACTTACCCAGCAGCGAAAAAAACTACTAGGTAGCAGTAGGGGTAAGCCTGCTGCTGGCCTACTCATCACCTTACCGAACTTTTGCCAAGCTAAACAGTTGTATGACTGTAGTTAGCTAGTTCTCGCCTATGAGCATTTCCTTTCCCTCCTCTCTAATCCCGGAGAACGAGGCCGTTCGGCTGCGTACGTTGCATCTATATCAAATTGTCAATACAACGCCGGAGAAAATCTTTGATGATTACGTTGCGTGGGCAGCTCAGCTGTTCAACACACCTATTTCCCTGATTTCCCTCGTTGACGCCGACCACGTGTGGTTTAAAGCCGTGGCTGGGGCTGAGGGCGTCCCTGGCTTGCCCCGCACGGAAAGCATGTGCTCGGCTGCTATTCTCCCCGATGTACCTGTCGTCACCTCGGACTATAAGCCGCAAAGCTGCGAGCTAATCAAGCCCGACGTAGCCCAGGCGCTAGGTCTAAACTTTTACGCCGGCGCTGCCTTGCGCATGCCCGATGGTGCCCGCATTGGCATGATGGCCGTAATTGGCCGGCAGGCCCGGGCCCTATCGGATGCCGAAACGGGAGTGCTTACCCAACTGGCTGACCTTGTTAGCCGCACCATTGAACTGCGTTTTCAGTACTTGAGCACGCAGTTGGAGGACGAATGGGAGGCCGCCCAGCAAGAGCTGTCTACTACCCTTGATGACAATGCGGCCCTGACGCGCTACCTCAGCACGCGCAACCAAGGCATCAACTTGGATGACGATGAGGTGCTTGACTTAGTGACGCGTCGCCTCAAGGGCGTCAGTATGGTATTGGGGCGCAGGTTAGACCAGCAAGCCCCGCAGGTAGCCTAGAGAATAACTTCCTACAGAAAGAGCCCGGCCATTTGGCCGGGCTCTTTCTGTAAAAAGGCTGCGAGAGCGAAATCAGCACTGCTGCCTAGCGGCGTGCTTACATGGTGTACTTGCGCCCTTTGTTTTGCTGCTTCAAGTAGGCCATCAGCGGCTGGAAGTACTCTACCATTGCCCGGGCGGAAAGGTCCTCTCCGGTTTTCTCCTTTAATACCGTGCGCCAATCTTTGCTAGAACCAGGACGCATGATGTCGGCTAGGAACGCGCCTACCTCTTTGTTGCCGTAGTAGTTGGTAGCGTGCGGGTCCTGCTTCAGGATCTTCTTGGCAATGTGGTCGTGGAGCTGAAACAAGATAACGTAGGACAGGGCATAGTCGTAGTACTGGGCCGGGTCGTCGTTGATGTGGGTCTTAGTAGCCGGGTCGAGGTACTGCTCACCACGAGTAGTAGGCGGTACAATGCCTTGGTACTGCTTGGCTAAGGCCCACCACTTCGCATTGAGCTGATCAGCGGGTAGTTTATCGGCGTAGAAGCTGCTTTCCCATTCGCTCATTACTCCTGAGGCAAAGGGAATAAACACGGCGTAGTTGAGCGCTTCCTTCAGCAGGGTTTGCGTTTGGTCGGTTTGCGTTTTAGCATCGACTAGGTTAAGGCCCGCCAAGAAGGGTTTTTGCGTTGCGGCCAAGCCCATGAGCGAGCCCATAGCCTCGTGGTAGGCGCGGTTGGCGCCCTGGCGCAGCAGCGGGGGCACGTCGGGGTTGGTGTACGTGAGGTAGTAGTAAATGTGTCCCAACTCGTGGTGGGTTGTCTCGTACCATTCGGTGTTACCTTCCACACTCATGAGGCTGCGCACATCCTGGTTTAGGTCGATGTGCCAGGCCGAGGCGTGGTTATTCTTCTTGTAGGTGGCGCCTTTGGGCAATGGGTACAGACTACTTTTTTCGTAGAACGAAGCCGGAAGAGCTTGGAAGCCCAGGCTTTGGTAGAACCGCTCGGCTTGCTTTACCTGCCACTCGGCGCCCTTCTTGGCTAGCACTGGGTCAAGGTTAAGGCCTTTTACATCAACCATGGCGCTCCAGTCCTGACCCCAACGGTTTGGGAGCCAAGAGGCCGGTAGGTAATCGGGAACTTGCTTTTGGTTGTATTTCTTGGCCAGCTCATAGCGGGCATAGGTGTGCAGCTCGCGATAGAGCGGGCGGAGTTCCTCGTTGATGCGGCGCACCAGGGTCATCATTTCCTCCCGGGTCATGCCGTAGTCAGAGGCCTGATAGGTGAAGTAATCGGGGTAGCCCAGGGCCTGCACTGTTTGGTTACGCAGGTCGCGTAGGTTCAGCAAGCCCTCCTTCAACGTTGGGCCGATGGCCTTGCTGGCTTCCCAGATTTGCTGGCGCTTAGCGGGGTTGTTCTCCTTACGCAGGAGTTCGTCCAAGTCATTTGTCGTTACCGATTTGCCCTGATACTTGTAGTCGAAGCCGTACAGCTTTTCAGTTTGTTGGGTTTCGGCTTTAATACGGCGCTTCACCACGTCGGCCACTGTTTGGGGCGAGTTGGCTGCGTTGTACAAGGCCGTTTGGAGCTGTTTAACCTGAATTTCCGTTAGGTCCTGCTTGTGGTCGAGCAGCTCCCGCAGGCGCCGGATGTTCTGGGCCGAGCCACTAAAGGCCGCCATTCGCTCGTTGGCCCGGGCTGTGGCTCCAGCATTGGTGGTGTCGCCGGCCACAATGCGCGTATTAGAGCGCCACTCCGCCTCCGCCGATTCAGTGTAGAGGCGCTGGTATTCGGCGGAGTACTCGCGCAGAAACGCTTCCGCCTGCTCCGACCAAGTGGGCGCCGCTGGCTGGGTAGTAGGCTGTGGTGTGGCAGTAGGGAGACTAGTGGCCGTGGGTGTCTTGGCCGTGGGGGCACACGCAGCAAGCAGCGTGGCCGTGGCAATAGGGAGCAGGTATTTCTTCATTGGATAATAGGAAAGACAGCGTGAAGCGAGCTGCTGGTAGCGAAGGTACATATCCAGCGCCTTTGCGCGCCGAACTAACAAGACAGAGTTATAGTTTCGCCGATATGCTAGCTGCTCTCGTTACGCCCACGCAAGCCGGCCTCATTTACGCCGCCGACTTTACCATACTGCTGCTCCGCTACGTGCTGTTTGCCGGGGTAGCCTACCTGATTTTCTGGCGCTGGAAAAAGGCCCGGTGGCAGCACCGTCGCATCCAACCTCGCTTTCCTGATCAGAAGCACATCCACACCGAAATCCGCTATTCCTTACTCACCTGCCTGATTTTTGCAGCTGTGGGCCTTGGTATTTTCGTGGCCCGGCAGTACGGGTACACCCGCATCTATACCAGCATAGCCGAGTACGGCTGGTGGTACCTGCTGGGGAGCACCGTGGTTGCGATTCTGGCCCACGACACCTATTTCTACTGGACGCACCGCTTCATGCACTTGCCAGGTATTTACCAGCGGGTGCACCGGGTGCATCATCTCTCTACCAATCCTTCTCCCTGGGCGGCGTTTGCCTTCCACCCGGTAGAAGCTGTAATTGAAGCCGGTATTTTCCCGCTGCTAGTGTTTGTGCTGCCTTTACACCCCATCGCCATGGTAGCTTTCCTAAGCTATATGATGGGCATGAATGTGCTAGGTCACTTGGGGTATGAGCTGTACCCGGCCCGGTTCCTACGGTCGAAGCTTGGCCGCCTCCACAACACAAGTACCCATCACAACATGCACCACCAGTTTGTGAAAGGCAACTATGGTCTGTATTTCAACTGGTGGGACCAGCTTATGGGAACCAACCACGCGAAGTACCAGGATCGGTTTGAGAAGGTAGCCAACAACCAGCCTGCCAGCTCGAAAGTAGCTTAGTCAGAAGCCAATATACCCCAGCGGCCCCGCCGGAATCAGCATCACCACAAGCGCACGTAGCGTTGGGTACTACTGATTCCGGCGGGGCCGCTGGGGTAAAAAAGCAACTGCGTATTAGGCGGCCTGCGCCTGCTGAAGCAAGTGACAGTCTTTGTACTTCTTGCCGCTGCCGCAGGGGCACGGGTCGTTGCGGCCAAACTTACGACGGCTGCGCAAGCTGCGCAGCCACTCGCGCGGATCAACGGCCGAGCGCAGGAATCGTTTCTTGGGGTTTTGGCGCAGGGCCCGGCTAAGCAGCTGGTAAAGCTCGGGATGGTGTTCCTGTAGCTTCTCGGGTTTCTCGAAGAAGTACTCAGTTACCACAGCAAAGAACTCGGCCTCGTTGGTGGCAGCGTAGTCGTTAATCTCCGAGTTACCGGCCCGAATTGCGGCAATTTCGCGCTGCATAACGGCTTCCCAGGCGGGGCGTAGCTCAGCAGGAAGCGCCACTGCTGGTATGCCGTCAATAACGCCATCTGCCTCGTCGAGCAAGTGGGCAAACTCATGAATACCTACGTTCTGCTTGTCGAGGGCATCGCGGAAGCCCTGTTCCAAGGACGCTTTCGATAAACGCATGTAGTGCGAAGTTTGGAAGCCTTGCACGCTCCCCAGCAAAGTACCCTGCAAGCCCGCAAATTCTTTGCTGGGGTCTTTTTCCAGCGTCCAAGCATCGGGCACTACCAGCACTTCGCTGAGGTTGCCATACTCCCAGTCAGGAAAGCCAAACACGGGAATAATAGCCGAGGCCGCCACCAGTACCCGGGTAGTATCATCAATATCCGTTTGAATGCCGGTGATGCGCGTTTGAGCCAGAAAAACCTGCGTTTTCTGCTCAAATCGGCGCTTATCGCCCGCCGTGAGAGACAAGTAAAAGGCTACCCGCTCGGACAAGATCTGCCGCCAGGCCACCGGAAAATCGGCCGCGAGGGCGGCCTGCTTAAGCCGCTTATCGCGCGTGACATAGCGGTAGAAGAAGAAAGCAACTGCTGCCACCAGGGCTGCAAATACAAGGTATGACATGGGCGCATGAACGGCCGGTAGTAGGGTAGGGTTGTGCCCCGCGGGGTACAAAAAAGCGCCCGCGCCTCGGATGGCGTATGATCGTCCTAAAACGAGAAAAAAGCGGCTGCCAAACGCTTTTTGAGACAAGGTTGTAGCGCAGCTTCCCATTTTGTTCTAAGTTAGTAGTATATGCCACCCTCCCCTCCGCCACCAGCCAAGCATGTGCGCCTCTACGCGGCCTGGGACGATGCTGCGCTGGTGAAGGCATTGGCCCAGGAAGATACCCTGGCTTTCGCCGAGCTGTATGAGCGCTACTGGTGGCCTCTATTTGAAGTAGCCTACCGCAAGGTGAACTCACGGGAGGCCGCCGAGGAAGTAGTGCAGGATTTGTTTACGGCATTGTGGCACAAGCGCCACCAGGGCTCAACCATCGAAAACGTGGAGCGCTACCTCTTCCGGGCCATTCGCTACCGTATCATTGACTTCATCAAGGCCCGCATGACGCACGCGGGATATGTAGAGTACAGCCGTACCCACCACTCATCCCTCGACCATAGCACGGAGCAAACCGTGGAGGCCGATGACCTCTCGGTGGCTTTGCTGGCGGGACTGATGCGACTGCCCGAGCACACTAGGGAGGTGTTTCGCCTCAGTCGGCTAGAGCACCAAACCATTCCAGAAATTGCGGAGCACTTGAATCTGTCGCGCAAAACGGTAGAGTACCACCTGACCCGCGCGTTGAAGTCGTTGCGCTTGAGCTTGCGGGATTTTATCACTCTCCTGCTACTCTACTTGGGATTATAAGCCTAATTGTTTGACCTTGATAAAGAGTGATTTAGCAAAGCCAACCCCTGCGGTTGGCTTTTTTGTGTAAAAAAGTTGAGGTAGAGGCTAGGGTTAGGGGACAGTTGATCGACTAGTAAGTAAGCAACCCCTTACTGCCTCTTCGATTTTTATGAAACAAACTGACTTACGGGACTTATTACACCGCTACCAGCAAGGAACGTGCACGCCCGAGGAAAAGCAGATTGTAGAAGATTGGTACGACGTGCTGGGGCACGAGCGGGAGATAAACATTACCCGCCAGGAGCAGGAAACCATTAAGGCAGCCCTCTGGGCCCGCATTGCGCAGGATACGTTTGAGAACCACGACACTAGTCTGCCAGCCAAGGCGTCTTCCTGGACTGTGTGGCGCCGGCCCGGCCGTTGGGCGGCAGCGGCGCTGGTTGCATTAGGCATTGGGCTGGGCGCCCAGCAAGTGCTGACTACCCGCCAGTCTGGGCCAGGACTGACGGCTACTACGGCCCCTGCATCACGCTGGGTAGTGCATATCAACCGCACCAACGCGCCTGAGCAGCTTGCCCTGCCCGACGGAAGCCATGTGCTATTGTCGCCGCGCAGCCAGCTGAAATACCCGCGCGCTTTTACCGGTGGCCGCCGCATAGTGACCCTAACTGGGGAGGCTTTCTTTGATGTGTACCACGATGCCTCTCGGCCGTTTTTGGTGTACACCCAAAAGGTAGTCACCCGCGTGCTGGGCACTAGCTTCTTGGTGCAGGCTCCCGTGGGTGCTCAGCCAGTGGTGGTGCAAGTGAAAACCGGCCGCGTGCGCGTGACGCCCCGCGCTACTGCCGAGGCTGGTGTTGCGGCCGCCCTGCCCGGCAGCGTAGTTGTGCTCCCCAATCAGCAAGCAGTATATAAACCCGACGAGCATGCCTTGGAGCGGGAATTAGTAGCGCAGCCCGTGCAGCTGGTGGCCCAATCATTTGCCTTCGACGACCGCCCGGTAACGGAAGTGCTTGCCGCCTTGGAAAAGGCCTATGGAGTTGTCATTGAGTACGATGCCAATTCTCTCGCCAGCTGCACGGTGACGTTGAACCTGCGCGATGAGTCGCTCTACGGCAAGCTAAACGTGCTCAGCAAGGCCCTCGGCGCTTCTTACTCAACAGCCGATACGCACATTCTATTCCGCAGCCCCGGGTGCGCCACGCGCTAATGCCCACTGTTTCACCCCTAACCCACCTGCTTATGACCTACTAGCCCGGCTGCAACCTTTCAACAAGGCGGTAAGGGCAAGCCAAACCCGGCCTATTAGCGGTGGCTGGGTTGTCCGCCGCAGGTAGTTGGCAGCTCACACGAGGTGCCACCCCCAGATCTACCATTTTATCCCACCTTACGCATGAAAATTCCCCTACACCTGAGTACCCCCTTGCTGCTAAAGCGGGCGGCCGTGTTTTCTCCTGCCTGCATTGCGTTGCTCGGTAGCAGCATTGCTACTGCCACGGCGCTGCCTACTGCTGCGCAGCAATACTTAGAGCAGCCCGTTACGATACGAGCCCAGGATGAAACAATGCAGTCGGTTCTTACCAGTATCGAGAGCCAGACCAACATCCGCTTTCAGTACAGCCGCCAGCTGATTGGCGCTAGTCGGCGGGTGTCCATTCAGGCCGAAGGGCAGCCCCTGGGCCAGGTGCTGCATACCCTCTTCGACCCTCTGCGCATTGCCTACGAGCCCCTGGCCAGTGGCATCGTGCTCAAGCCTGCTGCCGCTGCCGACATTACGGTGAGCGGGCGGGTAGTAGATGAGAAGGGCGCAGCCTTGCCCGGCGTGAACGTGGTAGTAAAAGGAACCAGCACTGGCACCCAAACCGACGCCGATGGCCGCTACACCCTCACCGCCCCCGACAATGCTACCCTGGCATTTTCCTTTGTAGGATTTACCATTCAGGAAGTGCCCGTGAGTGGCCGCACCACCGTGGATGTGAGCTTGGCGCCCGACTCTCAGTCGCTGAACGAGGTAGTGGTAGTGGGCTATGGTACCCAGCGCAAAGCCGACGTGACGGGGGCTATTGGGTCAGTGAAAGCAGAGGAAATTGCCAACCGCCCCGTGGCTAACGCCGAGCAGTCCTTGCAAGGAAAAGTAGCTGGCGTCACTATCACTTCTAATTCGGGTAGCCCAGGGGCACCGCCCAGCATTCGTATTCGCGGGGTTACGTCGGTGCGCTCGGCCGGTGAGGACAACGAAGCCGCCAACCAGCCCTTGTTTGTGGTAGACGGCATGTTTACCAACAATATTCAGTATCTGAGCCCCTACGATATTGCCTCCATTGAAGTGCTGAAGGATGCTTCTTCCTTGGCTATCTACGGGGTGCGGGGCGCCAACGGCGTCATCATTGTAACTACGAAAAAGGGGAAATCTGGCAAGGCCCGAATTTCGCTGAACGCCTACGCCGGCTACCAGGAAATAGCCAAGCGCGTGAAGATGGCCAACGCTACGGAATACCAGACCCTGCTCAACGAGGCCATCGTAAATACCACGCCCAACTCTACCGCCCGCTTCCGCAACCCAGGGTACGACTTTGGTAGCGGCGTGAACTGGTTTGATGAAATCCTGCAGAAGGGCTTCATCCAGGACTACCAGTTGAGCGCCTCGGGCGGCTCGGAGCGGTCTAGCTACAGCATCAGCGGGGGCTACAACAAGCAGGAAGGCATTGTGAAGGGGCAGGATTTTGAGCGCATCAACTTCCGCATCAACAACGAGTACCGCCTGACGGACCGCGTGCGGGTAGGGGCCAACGTGGCCGTGAGCCGCATCAAGGAAAACATCACTCCCGGCTCGGTATTTGGCAATGCCTACAATGCCGACCCAGCCCAGCTAGTGACCAATCCCCTTACGGGCATCTATAGCTACTCCAACAACCAGAGCGTAGCCAACCCGGTAGCACAACTTGCTTACAATAACGAACGGAACAAGGGGGGGCGCCTAGTGGGAAACATCTACGGGGAAGCCGACCTGCTCAAGAACCTGACGTTCCGCTCCAGCTTCGGTACCGACCTGGGCTACACCGAGAACCGGGTGTACGTGCCGGTGTACTTTGTGTCGCAGAACCAGCGCAACGACCGTAGCCGCCTGAGCCGCCAGACGGGCACCAGTTCTACCTGGCTGTGGGAAAACACCATGACCTACAACACCCAGTTTGGCGACGACCACCGCCTGACGTTGCTGGGTGGCTACACGGCCCAGCGCGACCAGGTTGAGTCCTTGTTTGGGCAGCGCAGCGATGTACCCGGCTACGACGAAGACCTGTGGTACCTGAACGTGGGCAACGCCCAGGGCAACGTGGCCAACAACTCGGCCAGTGAGTACGCCTTCCAGTCGGTGCTGGCCCGCGCCAACTACGCCCTGAAAGACCGCTACCTTATTACGGCTACCTTCCGGGCCGACGGTTCCTCCCGCTTTTCGGAGGGTGACCGGTGGGGCTACTTCCCGGCGCTGGGTCTGGGCTGGCGCTTGTCGGAGGAAGACTTCATTAAAAACCTGGGGCTGTTTGACAACCTGAAGCTGCGCGCCAGCTACGGGATAGTGGGCAACGTGAACGTGCCCAGCTACCAGTATTACGCCCGCATCAACAACGGGCTGGGCGCCATTTTTGGCTCCGGCGAAACGCTCAACATTGGCAAAACGGAGACGAACCCCACCGTATCTCAAATTCGCTGGGAGAAAATTAACCAGCTAGACGTGGGCTTTGAGATTGGCGTGCTCGACAACCGCCTCACGTTTGAAGCCGACTACTTTGACCGGCGCACCAACGACTTGGTTACCCAAGTGCCGGTAGCGGTAGGGGCGCTGTTCCGCAACATTGGTACCGTTGACAACAAGGGCTTCGAGTTCACGCTCGGCTGGCAGGGCGGCAGCAAGGAGGGTTTCTCCTACGGCATCAACGGCAACCTGTCTACGCTCAAAAACAACATTGTGTCGTTGGGCAACGGCGGGCAGCCCATTGTGGGCGGCAGCCTCAACAACGGTAACGTGGTAACGCGCAGTGGGGTGGGTACGTCCATCGGTGAGTTTTATGGCTATGATGTGGCCGGCATCTTCCAAACGGCCGACGAGGTAGCCAGTGCGCCCAACCAGCCCGGCGGTAAAGCCCTCGGCGACCTACGTTTCCGCGACGTGAACAACGACGGGGTAGTAGACCAGCAGGACCGAGTGAGCCTGGGCTCGCCCATTCCTAACCTGACGTATGGCCTGAACACCTCCGCGGCCTATAAAGGCTTCGACGTGGCAGTGGACGTGCAGGGCGTGGCTGGCAATAAGATCTACAACGGCAAAAAGGCCGTGCGCTTCACCAACGAGAACTTCGAGGCCTCGCGCCTAGACCGGTGGACGCCGAGCAACCCCTCCAGCACCGAGCCGCGCGTGTCCAACAACATTCCGCAGGTATCGAGCTACTTCATTGAGTCGGGCTCCTTCGTGCGTTTCCGTACCATTCAACTGGGGTACACCATTCCGCGCAGCCTTACGGAGTCGTTTGGGGTAGGGGGCGTGCGCTTCTACGTCAATGCGTTCAACCCCTTCACCTTCACCAAGTACACGGGCTTCTCGCCCGAAGTGGGGGGCAACGATGCCGGCCGCGGCATTGAGCTGAACGTGGTGCCCGTGACGCGTTCCTACAACGCGGGTATCAATATTTCCCTGTAACAGTAAGCAGCGCTACCTCATGAAAGCGAAACATTATATCATTGCCCTGGCCAGCCTGTCGCTGACGCTGGCTACCAGCAGCTGTAAAGATTTCCTGGACACCGAACCCTTGGGCGAGGAGCTAAGCGAAAACTTCTTTGCTACCTCCGACGGCGCCGTGCAGGCCACCAACGCCGTGTACAACCAGCTGCGCGATTTCTCCGTGCACACCTTCTCCTTCGTGGGTATTGCGAGCGTGGCCTCCGATGACGCCGATAAAGGCAGCACCCCCGGCGACGCCCCGGCCATGGGCGAGCTGGACAACTTCACCGCTACCGCTTCCAACGGCCTGCTGGATGGGTTCTGGCAGGGGCACTACCTAGGCATTGCCCGGGCCAACCAGGTAATTCTGCGGGTGCCGCCCATTCAGATGGATGAAGCCCTGAAGACACGCCTGATTGGGGAAGCCCGGTTCCTGCGGGCCTACTACTATTTCAACCTAGTGCGCACGTTTGGGGGCGTACCTATTATTAATGAGTTGCCTCCCCGCGACGGTAGCAATTCCTCTAAGGCCCGTGCTACCCGGCAGGAAACCTACAACTTCATTATTGAGGACCTGAACGCGGCCATTGCGGCCCTGCCGGAACGCTCAGAATATGCCGCCGCCGACCTGGGCCGCGTAACCAAGGGTGCCGCCCAAGGCATGCTGGCCAAGGTGTACATGTACCAGAACAATTGGAGCCAAGTCCTGACGCTGACCGACCAGATTATTGCTTCCAATCAGTATAGCCTTTACAACGACTATGCTCGCCTGTTCACCCTGGATGGCGAAAATTCCAGCGAGTCTATTTTTGAGGTGCAAGCTGCCACGCTAGCCCAGGGTGGGGGCGGCTCGCAGTACTCCGAGGTGCAAAGCCCCCGGGCTCCAATCCCTACCGGTGGCTGGGGTTTCAATACGCCTTCTGAAAACTTGAACAACGCCTATGAGGCGGGTGATACGCGCCGCGACGCTACCATTATCTACGCCGGTGAAAACCTGGGTGACGGGGTCACCATTCCAACGGTGATTGACAACCCACGCTACAACCAGAAGGCCTACGTGCGCGCTACCGACCCCCGTTCGCCCAACGGCATGGGCGATGCTGGCAAGAACATCCGAATTCTGCGCTACGCCGATGTATTGCTGATGAATGCCGAAGCCGCCAACGAGCAAGGCCAGACCACCAAGGCCCTGACTAACCTCAACTTGGTACGCAAGCGGGCCCGGGGCACCAGCGCCACCGCCCTACCCGATGTTACGGTAACTGACCGTGTGGCCCTGCGCCAGGCTATCTGGCAAGACCGCCGGTTGGAGCTGGCCATGGAGCACGACCGATTCTGGGACCTGGTGCGCCAGGGCCGGGCCGGCACTGTGCTACGGGCCATTGGTAAAAACTTCGTGGATGGCAAAAACGAGGTGTTTCCCATTCCACAGGCCCGCATTGATGTTAGTGGCGGCCTCATCAGCCAAAACCCCGGCTACTAGGCCCAGCCGATGCAGGAGCGCCGGGGTGGCACATAGCCCCGGCGCTTTTTCGTTCTATTCCTCCCTTTCCCGCCCATGACGCATCGTTTTCTCTTTTCCTTTCTAGTCCTACTGCTGCCCGGCTTACTCTGGGCCCAGCAGAAGCCTGCTGCCAAGAAAGCCCCGGTTGCTACCGCTACCTTCAATCCTAAGCTGCGGCCCAAAAACCTCACCGACGAGCAATTGCTGGACTTGGTGCAGAAGCAAACCTTCCGCTACTTCTGGGATTTTGGGCACCCTGTATCGGGTATGGCGCGGGAGCGGAGCAACCGTTCCTTCGACTACGGCGACGAGGTAGTAACGACCGGCGGCACCGGCTTTGGCATCATGGCCATACTTGTGGCAGCGGAGCGTAAGTGGATTGCGCGGGAGGAAGCTGCTGCTCGCATCTTCAAAATCGTGAAGTTCCTGGAAAAGTCCGACTCGTTTCACGGTGTGTTTCCGCACTGGCTGAATGGCGCCACGGGGAAGGTAATTCGCTTTAGCCAGAAGGATGATGGGGCAGACCTGGTGGAAACCTCCTTTTTATTTGAAGGGCTGATTTGTGCCCGGCAATATTTCACCGGCACCAGCAAAACCGAACAGGACCTGCGCAACCATATTCTCTGGATGTGGGAAGGCGTGGAGTGGAACTGGCACACCCAGGGCGGCCAAAATGTGCTGTATTGGCACTGGAGCCCCAACAATGGCTGGAGCATGAACCACCAGATTCACGGCTGGAACGAGTGCCTGATTACCTACGTGCTGGCCGCGTCCTCGCCCAAGTACGCCATCGACAAGAAGGTATACGACCAAGGCTGGGCCATTGGCAATTACTTCAAGAACGGTAAGGAGTTCTACCAGACCAAGCTGCCCTTGGGGTTTGATTACGGCGGGCCCCTGTTTTTCTCGCACTACACCTTCCTCGGCCTCGACCCCCGCGGCCTCAAAGACCAGTACGCCGACTACTGGCAGCAAAATCAAGCCCACACCCGCATCAACTACGCCTACTGCGTGGAGAACCCCAAGAAGTACAAGGCTACGGGCCAAGCAGCTGGGGCCTCACCGCTTCTGACAGCTACCAGGGCTACGCCGCGCACTCGCCTACCGAAGACCTGGGCGTAATATCACCTACGGCGGCGCTGTCGGCTATGCCCTATGCTCCTAAGGAGTCGATGGCAGCGATGAAGCACTTCTATCACGATCTGGGGGATAAGATTTGGAGCGAGTACGGCTTTGTGGATGGCTTTAGCGAACAGCATAATTGGTACGCCAAGTCGCACCTGGCCATTGACCAGGGACCAATTGTGGGCATGATTGAAAACCACCGGACCGGCCTACTCTGGAAACTGTTCATGAGCAGCCCCGATGTACAGCGCGGCCTCACCAAGCTGGGTTTCGAGAGTCCCCAACTCAAGAAGTAAGCAGGCTTTCACTAGCTACAAGCGCGTGCTGACGTTGCAAGACTGACCGAACAGGCTGGACGAGCTGTCGCGGTGTTCGTCAGAACGCGCTTTTCCCATTCAACCCATGCGCTCATTTCTGCTCTTGTGCCTTGCCGCCTTGCTGAGGCTGGTCGTCCAGGCTCAGCCTACCGCCAGTGCTGGGGGGCAACGCACGTACTGCAACCCGCTCAACCTGGATTACGGCTATACGCCCATTCCCAACTTCGCCGAGGCTGGCAAGCACCGCGCCACCGCCGACCCCGTCATTACCTTATATAAGGGCGACTACTACCTGTTCAGCACCAACCAATGGGGATACTGGTGGAGCCACGATTTATACAGCTGGAAGTTTGTGCCCCGCCATTTTCTGAAGCCGGAGCACAAAGTGTACGATGACTTGTGTGCGCCGGCCGTGTTCGTGCTGGGCGACACGCTACTAGTGTATGGCTCTACCCAGGAGAAAAATTTCCCCATCTGGATGAGTACAAACCCCAAGGCCGCAGAGTGGAAGGAAGCCGTGAATCCTTTTCAGCTAGGAGCCTGGGACCCCGCCTTCTTTCTTGATGACGACGGCAAGCTCTACCTCTACTGGGGTAGCTCCAATGTGTACCCTCTCTACGGCCAGCAGATTAGCCGCCGCACTTTGCAACCCATTGGCGAGCGAAAAGAGATGTTTGGCCTCAACGACAAGCAGTTCGGCTGGCAGCGCTTCGGCGAATACTTAGATAACACGTTCCTCGACCCATTTATGGAGGGTGCCTGGATGAATAAGTATCAGGGAAAGTACTACTTACAGTATGGGGCGCCCGGTACGGAGTTTAGTGGCTATGCAGATGGCGTGCAGGTAAGTGACAAGCCCTTGGGGCCATTTACCCCGCAAAAGCATAACCCCTTCGCCTACAAGCCGGGTGGCTTTGCCCGCGGGGCGGGACATGGCAATACTTTTCAGGACACCTGGGGCAATTGGTGGCATTTGTCAACCATGGTTGTATCGGTAAAAAACAATTTTGAGCGACGCCTGGGGCTGTGGCCGGCCGGCTTCGATAAAGACGGGGTGCTGTATTCTACTACCGATTTTGGCGACTACCCGCACTACCTGCCTACGGGCCCCCAAGACCACCTCAAAAGTCGCTTTACGGGGTGGATGCTGCTGAACTACCAGAAACCTGTGCAGGCCTCTTCTACATTGGGTGGCTACCAGCCCAACTATGCGGTAGATGAAAGCATAAAAACCTATTGGAGCGCCAAAACAGGGAACAGAGGCGAGTACTTTCAAACCGATTTGGGCGAGGTAAGCACCGTACGCGCCATCCAAATAAACTACGCCGATCAGGATGCGGAGTTCCTCGGCAAGCAGTTAAATACCTACCATCAGTACAAACTATGGCACTCGAAAGATGGCAAGAACTGGAAGCTGCTGGTGGACAAAAGCCAGAATAAAACCGATGTGCCTCACGACTACATTGAGCTTGGTAAGCCTCTGCAAACTCGCTTCTTGAAACTTGAAAATATCCATATGCCCACGGGTAAGTTTGCCCTCAGTGGGCTACGAATTTTCGGGCAGGGGAGTGGTTTAGCGCCCAACCAAGTAAAAGGTTTTGTAGTATTGCGCACTGAGAAGGATAAGCGTAGCGCCTGGTTGAAATGGGCTCCTTCCGACGATGCGTACGCCTACAACATCCACGTAGGTACCGCTCCCGACAAGCTCTATAGCTGCATTATGGTGCACGGAGCCGCTGAATACTACTTCAAGGGCATGGACAAGGACCAGCCGTACTACTTTACCATCGAGGCCATCAACGAAAATGGTGTCTCCGCACGCCTCCCCGTGCTGGCGGCGCAGTAGGAGCAAGGCCCCACTGGGGCCTAACCGCGTTCCGCTAGCTGCGCCCTTTACTAGGGTGCGTTGGGCACGGGCCCTGCGCCCATACTCGTAGCGCGGTACGTAGGGCCGATCTGTTTGCCTTGTTTTCCCCTTCTGACTTTCCTATTAATTCCTTTCCCACATGAAAAGAGTTTTTCGTACCGCCCTGCTCATGTCGTTGGGGCTGCTTACACCTCAATTGCAAGCCCAGCAGTCTGCGGCTCCCACGGCTGCCCGCGTAGCCGCCCCCGATCCGAAGATGACCAAGTTCATCAACGACCTGATGCAGAAAATGACGCTGGAAGAGAAAATCGGCCAGCTAAATATGATTACGGTAGGGTTTGATGTTACGGGCCCGGTAGTAAGCAAAGACGTAGATGCCAGTATTCGCCGCGGAGCGGTGGGCTCGGTGCTGAACACCTTCACGCCCAAAGCAGCCCGCAAGCTGCAGGAAATGGCCGTGAAGGAAACGCGCCTGCACATTCCGCTCATTTTTGGCTACGATGTTATTCACGGCCACCGCACCATCTTCCCTATTGCGCTGGGCCTGGCTTCCAGCTGGGATTTGACGGCCATTGAGCGCAGCGCCCGCATTGCGGCCGAGGAAGCTTCAGCCGATGGCATCAACTGGGTGTACTCGCCCATGGTAGATATTGCCCGCGACCCACGCTGGGGGCGCATTTCCGAAGGCTCGGGTGAAGACCCCTACCTCGGTTCCCAGATTGCCCGCGTGATGGTGCGTGGCTACCAGGGCGACGACCTGATGAAGAACAATACGGTAATGGCCTGCGTGAAACACTTTGCCCTATATGGCGCCGCGGAAGCTGGCCGTGACTACAACACCACCGATATGAGCCTGGTGCGCATGTACAATGAGTACCTGCCACCCTATAAAGCGGCCGTTGATGCCGGTGCCGGCTCCATGATGTCGTCGTTCAACGACATCAACGGCGTACCCGCTACCGGCAATAAGTGGCTGATGACCGAGCTGCTGCGCAACCAGTGGGGTTTCGACGGTTTCGTTGCCACTGACTACACCGCCATCAATGAAATGACCGCCCACGGTATGGGCGACGATGCGCAGGTTTCGGCACTGGCGCTGAACGCAGGCATCGACCAAGACATGGTGGGCGAGATTTTTCTTAAGAATCTGGCTCAGAACTTGAAGGATGGCACCGTGAAGCAGGAGCAGATTGACCTGGCTTGCCGCCGCATTCTGGAAGCTAAGTGGAAGCTGGGCCTCTTCAAAGACCCCTACCTCTATACCAATGAGAAGCGGGCCAAGAACACCATTATGAAGAAGGAGTTTATTGCTGACGCCCGCGACATCTCCCGTAAGAGCATGGTGCTGTTGAAAAACAGCAATAACACCTTGCCGCTTAAAAAGTCGGGTACTATTGCTCTTATTGGGCCGTTGGCTACCCGGCAGCGCGACATGATTGGCTCCTGGAGCGGTGCCGGCGACTGGAAACAAGCCGTGTCGCTGGAACAGGGAATGAAAGATGCGGTAGGCAACTCGGTGAAGATTGTGACAGCCAAGGTGCCAACTTCACCGACGACCAGCAGATGATTGACCGCCTCAATGCCCACGGCGGTGAGCTAAACGTGGACAAGCGCAGCTCGGAGGAGATGATTCGCGAGGCGGTACAGGTAGCTCAAGGCGCCGACGTGATTGTGGCCGCCGTAGGTGAGTCGCAGGGCATGACAGGGGAGGCTGCTAGTCGCGCTGATATTGGGCTTCCAGGTCAGCAATTGGAACTGCTGAAGGCACTCAAGAAAACAGGCAAGCCCCTGGTGATTGTGCTAATGAGCGGCCGCCCCATGACGCTACCATGGGAAGACAAAAACGCCGATGCTATCCTGGAAACGTGGTTTGCCGGTACCCAAGCCGGCAACGCCATTGCCGATGTATTGTTTGGGGCTTATAACCCCTCGGGCAAGCTCACGGCTACCTTCCCACAGCATGTAGGTCAAGTTCCTATCTACTACAACCATAAAAACACTGGCCGTCCCTACGCTGGCGTTGCCCTCGATAAGTACAAGTCGCGCTACATGGATGTGAGCAACGACCCACTTTACCCGTTTGGCTTTGGCCTGAGCTACACTACTTTTCAGTACGGTAAGCCTGAGTTGAGCACAACCTCTTTACCCATGAACGGTACGCTGGAGGTAAAAGTAACGGTGCAAAACACCGGCAACTACGACGGCGAGGAAGTAGCTCAACTATACATCCGCGACATGGTAGGCTCCATTTCCCGACCCGTGAAAGAATTAAAGGGCTTCCAGAAAGTGATGCTCAAGAAAGGAGAGAGCCGTACGCTCACGTTCCGCCTCACGCCGGAAGATCTAAAGTTCTACAACACCGACCTGAAGTTTGTCGCCGAGCCTGGTGACTTCCAGGTATTCGTAGGAGGCAACTCCCGCGACGTGCAAACAGCCACCTTCAAGCTGGCGGCCCAGTAGCGAATGACTATACCTGCGCCTTGTGTGGGACAAGTGCGCGGGGGCTTCCGGAAACCAGAATGCTTTAGGGGAGCGGACTGAACTTCCGGAAGCCATATGTATTGTAGGTGTCAGAACGGCGGCCTTACTAAGGCCGCCGTTCTGTGTTTACGAATACACCCATGTAATGCACGAAGGCAAAGCATAAATAAGATGGGTAGACAACTCCTTATTGTGGTTGTTTCTTATCTGTACTTCTACTGATAGTGGATGTGAGCCAACGCGTGTATAGATATATTATAGGTGCGTTAGAAGTGTGATGTAAGTGTATACGCCCTGTGTTAAGTAGATGAAAAAGTAGCCATACCGTGTAGCAAAGGGGTTTTATGACCTTGTATTTTAAAAAACAACGCTGCTATATTTGGTGGCATATAGCTCGCTTTTCAGGAAGTACCATCCCTAGTGATTAGGTATGCTTCCGTACCAGACTACATGTTCCATTCTTAGGTAAGTCTGCCCATAAAGCACTGTACTGTCGCCACTGTTCTTGCTGCTATTGGTAGCAAATCTGCCCACTCCCACTATATCCTACCCACTTGAAAACTATCCTACTAAAGCCTTTCTCTAGGCCTCCATCGTCAGACTACGTCTATCAATAGTATCTAAGGATAGATTGTGCACCGTGTAGCCTGCTGTGGTGCAGTAGCTGGTCTTAGCATCTGAGCTATCAAAAAGCATCAAGTGGGCGATGAACGGACTACTTTGTTAGAAGTAGCGAAGCCCTATTAACTCCTGAGGTCAGTCTGTAATAGACTGCAAGCAATTTGTCGTGCATGCCTCTCTTCTAAGGAGTAAATGTATATAAGAAAAGTGCAAAAATGGCCGCGGCAACCGTCTTGTGGTGCCGCTAGTGCTGTTTTCTTATTTGCTGCCGTAGTGTCGCGCACTAGCCTCTGCTCAGCATAGTGCTACTTCCTCTCGTTCCGGTTTATGCTCTAGATCCATGTGGGAAGCATAATCAGCACACTACAGCTGAGTGAAGGGTAGGAATAATAGGAGTAGAGCAAAAGCTCTGTGCTCTGCATGTGCTTTTTAGTTGGGTATCATCCTAATTATCAGAACGTATGATTTGCCAAGAACAACACGCCGCCACTTGGCAGCTAGCAAGGGTGTGCACTATGGCCAGTGCCTTACTCGTGTCAGCAGGGCTACTTCTGCCCAACGCGCCACTAGCAGCCCAACAGATAAGCGCATTGCACGCGGCTGGTCCTAAAATAGTGGATGCCAATGGCAAAGAAGTGGTATTACGTGGCTTCAATGTAGGCGGCTGGCTACTGCAGGAAAGCTATATTTTGCAAACTGACACTCTGAATAGCCAGTGGCGCATTAAGCAAGGATTGCTGCGCACTATGCCGGAGGCGCAAATGGAAGAATTCTACCGGAAGTACCGGGCTAATTTTATTACAAAGGCGGATATTGATTTCCTTGCTAAACAAGGCTTTAACTGTGTGCGGTTGCCTTTTCACTATGATTTGTTCCTAACCGCCGCCCAGCGCCACGCCCGTAATCAAGCCCTACTTACCCCTCGAAACGTGACGGGTTACGTGGATAACCTAAGCACGTGGTACGACCAGGATCAGCTTTTTACCGAGAAAAACCTGGAAGGTTTCCGGTTGATTGATAACGTGCTCAACTGGTGTGCTGCAAACAAGTTATATGTAATTCTCGACCTGCATGCAGCTCCCGGTGGGCAAGGTACCGACCGTAATATCAACGACAACCTTGTGCCGTTAGATTTATGGAAGCGGCGCGATGCGAAAGGCCGGGCCATCTATCAAGACATTACGGTACGGCTATGGGAAAAGCTGGCGGCGCGCTACAAAAACGATTCGCGGGTGGCAATGTATGATCTTATCAATGAGCCCCATAACTTAAATGCGGCCAACGGTATGTCGGCTGATAATCAAGAGCTTAGTGCACTGTATGCGCGGCTGGTTGATGCCGTGCGGGCCCAGGGCGACCAGCACATTCTGTTACTTGAGGGCAATGGGTATGGCAATGAGTACACTAACCTCACGCCCGATAAGCTGCGGGTGCGCGACAAGCGGAACTTAGCGTACAACGCCCACCGCTACTGGTGTCCGAATACACCGGAAGCGGCAGATCCTAACCCTAATCAAATTAACTTAATTAAAAACCTAGCCGCTTTCCGCGACCGGTGGCAAGTGCCCGTGTGGGTAGGCGAGACGGGTGAAAACTCAAATGAGTGGTTTGGAGCGGCTGTAGAGGGATTGAACGCCCAAAATATTGGTTGGTGCCACTGGAATATCAAGCGCGTAGATAGCCCGGCCAGTCTGCTCCGAGTGAAACCGTATGGTAGCATTCTTACGCCCGAAGGTCGGACTGCCTTACTGCGCAATGTGCAGTTCGCCAACTGTACCCCCAACCGCGACGTGGCGGCGGCGCTTACCCAATCAGCTTCCTACTCTGCGCCTTTCGCACCTCTGGCTATTCCAGGTACAATTCCCGCCAGCAATTACGACTTAGGCCGGGCTGGCGTGGCTTATCAGGATGATTTCTCCGCGAAAGTTGACTACCGCGACAACACCTCCTGGAATCTAGGCGGCGCTTATCGAAATGATGGAGTGGATATTGTGTCAACTTCTGAAGTAGGAGGTAACACATTTGCAGTCAGTCATTTAAATGCCGGCGAGTGGCTGAATTATACTGTAGCCGTAACCTCCGCAGGGACTTATACTGTGCAACTGCGTGTGTTGCCAGATACTACACCAGGCCGTCTTACCCTCAAGCTTGGCACTGTTACCATTGGCTCAGTAGTCACCAACCAGCAGAGCCCCAGTGAAAAGTGGCAAACTCTGTCCTTCCAAGCGGCCCCGTTGCCAGTTGGCCGTCATACCCTCCGCTTAGTAGTAGAGCAACCCGTTAAACAATTGAGCTGGCTACGTTTTGCACCAGCCAGTAGCACGGGTGCTAGTGGCCAGTAGGTGGTCACTTACTAGGTTTTTGTATCTTAGTAACTCCTATGAGACCTATTCTACGCTATTTCTCGCCTAGTTTCCAGCATTTTTGCAACTATCTGCTGTTGAGCTTGCTGGTGGTAAGTCGGGGCTATGCAGCAGCTAATGCGAGCCCTGTGGCAGATACCATGCGCGTGCAGCCCAACCTAGAGGAGATATTTATTGATCCGGCTTACTATAGTGTGTTGCAAGATCCTACGGGGCAGCTAAGTTTGGCTGATGTGCAACTGCCGCGCTATGCTGCTCAGTTTCAGCGCGGTGATAGTATTCCAACCAATATGGAAAATCCTGGCGCCGCTTACTGGCTACGGTTGGTAGTGCACGCCGAAGGGCCTCTAGCTCAGCATTGGTACCTGGAGTTGTTTGATTCTCACATCAACGATATTCTCTTCTATCCCGCCACCAACACAGAGCGGGGAGCTATCCATACGGGGGCCGACCAGCGACTTACCTCGCGTAAGTTTCCTTACAAGAACTTCCTGTTTCGGTTGCCGCTCGATTCTAACCGCACCCATACCTTTTACCTACGGCTTACCTCTAATTCCAAAACTAGCTTTATTAGCCGCTTGCGCACCGAGCAGCCCCTTGCAGTCCACTTCCAAACGGAATACGGCTTGCTGGGGGGCTTTTATGGGGTGCTGCTGATTATGGTGGTGTACAACCTGTGTCTCTACCTTTTCATTGGCGAGCAAACCTACTTGCGCTACGTGGTCTATGTGCTTAGCTGCAGCCTCGTGTTCTTATCGGAAGATGGGTTGGGGTTTCAATATCTTTGGCCTGATTACCCGGCTCTAAATCAGTTGGTTATTGCTGCATCCCCAATTCTGCTGCTGCTCACGTTCAGCTACTACGCTCGTCAGTTTTTAGATGCTCCCCAGCGCCTGCCCCACTACGACCCCATCGTACGTAGTGTAGTGCTTCTAAGTGTAGGGGTGCTGCTGGTGGATACCTTGTGGTTGCACTCTGGTTGGGGCTTCTGGTTTTACCTGCTGCCCTACGGAATGCTGTATTACGCTGCCATTCAGGTATGGCGGCGAGGATTTCGGCCCGCCAGGTTCTTCCTATTAGCGCATGCGTTAGTAGCCATCAGCGTGTGCTTTCTTATTCTGCGCAAGCTGGGTATCAACAACTTCACCAATACGGCCACCGTGTATAGCATGAACGTGGCTTTTGTGATTGAAGTGGTGGTGCTTTCCTATGCCCTAGGCGAAAAGATTAAGGGCATTAAGGATGCTACCATTAGGGCCCAAGACAAGTTAGTGAAGCAGTTGCGCAAAAAGCACCAGGCTCAGGATATGCTGGTGGAGCAATTGCGGCAAAATCAGGAGCTCAAAGACCAACTGAACACTGAGCTTGAAAACCTGGTGACCCGTCGCACAGAGGAACTACGGCAGCAAAGCGAAACTATTGCTGCTCAGAACCGGGAACTGCTGCAAGCCAATGGCTTACTGGCCTTACAATCGGCGGCCATTGAAAAGCTGAACCTAGACTTGGAACGCGACCTGCACGCCGCTAAAGCTGCCCGTGTCCTATCCAAAGAAGTTGATTTTGGGGAGTTCAGCCAAATCTATCCCGATAAGGATGCCTGCCTGACGTACTTGGCCAACCTGAAGTGGGCCGACGGCTACCAGTGCCGTAAGTGCGGCCACGAAAAATTCTGTGACGGACGCGAGCCGCATTCCCGCCGTTGTACCAAGTGTCGCTACGTAGAATCGGCTACTGCATACACCCTGTTGCAGAAATGTAAGTTCTCTATCATCAAAGCTTTTTACGCTGTGTTCCTGATCTACACTCACAAGGGTAGTTATTCATCGCAGGAGCTTTCCCGGGTACTTGATCTACGCCAGGGCACGTGTTGGAGCTTTAGCCAGAAGGTAACGGAAGCCATGCGCCGTCGTCGGCAGGCTGTTGATTTTGACGAAAACGAAGGCTGGACGCACGTACTGCTAGATGCTACGGGCGCAAGCGAAGAAGAGAATATGCTGGACGATGGGGCTACTGTAGTTCGGCTGGAGAAGTGAGTAAGTGAGTAAAGGCTTACGAGAATAAATTATTTAAAATTATTACTCGTAGAAGACCATTTTCTTGATTGTTTTTTACCTGATAGGTATCAAGTCAACTAGTGCGCTCTAAACGAAATAGAGCCTATAATAGCGAGTTTTGTTTGTGTAGTAAGTGTATAGGAATCTTGTTAGCAAGATGAAAAAAAGGCTTTTTAGAACAGTAGGGGCAGTTTTTGCTATTGCATTTCCGAAACAAGGCCGAATATATTTGGGTGTCCCTTTCGGCCAGGTATGCATTGCTGCTCTGTAGTAGTACTCTGGTTCCAATATTCCACTCCCTTTTTCTAGTGCATTCGATCTAATCTCGTAGTGCTTCCACTACTGAGTTTCGTCAACAGCTTGCTGGTCTTGGTAACCAAACACTCATTAGTAATGGAGGCAAGCGTATAGGCAGGTGTCTGTACTTGGCGCCCCGATCTACTACCCCTACTGAAGTAGAGCCAAGAAAGGGATAGGTACGGCCCTAGCTTTCTTGTATGCAGTGCCAGCTAGCAAGCTGAGCAACCATCCTCTTCGCTACTCTACATGTCGCCATTTTCCCAACTAGCGGCTATTCATTATCACTCATTCCCACCATTCCCACATTCATGAACCAATACCTCTACACTCAGACCCTGTTGCGGCGGGCCTTGTGGCTGGCTGCTTGCGGTGGTCCCGTGCTGGCTGCGCCGCTTGCGGCAAATGCCTCCACTACCCCAGATGAAGGCGTTACGCGTCGTGCTGCAGTGGCCGACGTGACTATTTCGGGTCGCGTAACGCAGGAAAATGGTGACCCACTACCGGGTGTCACAATTATTGTGAAGGGTACTACCCTTGGTACTTCTTCTAACTCCGACGGTGGCTTTACTCTTACTGCGCCTGAAGGCTCAACGCTGATCTTTAGCTACGTAGCTTTGCCCGCAAAGAAGTGCCCATTACGGGTGCTACTTCCAACTTAAGCGTGAGCCTGATTGAGGACACGCGGGCCTTGAGCGAAGTAGTAGTAGTAGGCTACGGTACCCAGGAGAGAGGTAGCGTAACGGGTGCCGTATCCTCGGTATCGGCGCGGGAAATTGCCTCGCAACCCGTGGCAGATGCTACTCAGGCTCTGCAAGGGCGCGCCGCCGGTGTTACGGTAACCTCCAATGGAGGTGCCCCGGGTGGTGCCGCGGGCACATCTATTCGGGTACGGGGTATTACGTCGGCGGGCAACAACAACCCCCTCTACGTGGTGGACGGTTTCCCCCTGCCCGATGGTGGTGAAAACCAGCTGAACGCCATCAGCCCCAATGATATCGAAACTATCGATATTCTGAAGGATGCTTCGGCGACGGCTATTTACGGGGTGCGTGCTGCGAACGGGGTAGTAATTATCACTACCAAGCGCGGCAAGGCCGGTACCTCTACCATCAACCTGGACGTGTACCGGGGGGTGCAGCAGGTATGGCGCAAGCTTGACCTGCTTAATTCCCGGGAGTACGCTGTCATTAACAACGAGAACCGTATAGCTAATGGCGAGCCAATCGTAGTAGACCGTTTGCGCGATCCGCAAGCCCTGGGTGAAGGCACCGACTGGCAGGATGAAGTATTCCGCCGGGCTGCCATCCAGAACTACTCCCTCTCGGCTACGGGTGGTAGCGAAAAGGCACGCTTTGCCGTGTCGGGCAGCTACTTCCAGCAGGACGGTACCATTGTGGGGTCCAACTTTGAGCGCTTTACCATCCGGGCCAACGGCGACGTGCAGGTAAACAAGATTCTGAAGCTAGGTAACAGCATCTCGCTCACGCACCTCAGCGACCGGCAGATTACGTCCAACAGCGGTGAGTACGGTACGGTGCAGCAAACACTGCGTATCCCGGCCATTATTCCGGTGTACCGCCCCGATGGCTACTACTACGAGCCCCGTGGTCTGCAAGACAACTTCGTGGAGGAGAACCCTATTGCTGCTGCCACGCTAAACAACCAACGGTTTACGCGTAACCGTGCCCTGACTACCCTGTTTGCTGAGTTGGAGCCCGTAAAAGGCCTGCGCTTCCGTACGAACGTGGGTGCTGACTTCATCTTTGATAACTACAATGCGTTCCGACCTACGGTGCCCGAACTGCGCGTAGGCAGTGACGTGTACTCAACGCGCTACAACCTGGCAGGCTCTTCGGCTACGTCGTCGTACGCGCCGAGCTACCTCATCGAAAACACCATTACCTACGACCACCTGTTTGCCGACAAGCACCAGTTTACCTTGCTGGTAGGCCAATCGGCTCAGGAGTTCAACTACAGCAACGTGGAGGCTTACCGGACGGGCTACCTGCGCAACGACTTGCAGGTAATCAACTCGGGCCCCATTAACACCCAACTGGCCAACGCCGGTACTATCAACCCACCGTCGCGCCTGGCCAGCTATTTTGGTCGTGTCAATTACGAGTTTGCGGGTAAGTACCTATTCCAGGCGACGGCTCGCTACGACGGCTCCGGCAACTTCCCGCCCGGCGACAAGTTTGGCTTCTTCCCCGGCGTATCGGCAGGCTGGCGCATCTCGGAGGAGGACTTCTTGAAGGGCAACAGCGTCCTGAGCAACCTCAAACTGCGCGTGGGCTACGGCAAAGTGGGCAACCCCAACAACGCTGGCCGCTTCGCTTACCTGTTTGCCGTTAACTCGGGTATTCAGTATCCCTTCGGTCCCACGGGTGCCCTGCAGATTGGGGCGGCGCCTACGCGCCAGTCGAACCCTGAGCTTCGCTGGGAAACAAACAACCAGACCAACATTGGTATTGACTTAGGCTTCCTGGAAAACCGCTTCGAGGCCACCATTGACCTCTACAACCGGAACTCCCCGAACCTGATTGCTCCCGTGCCGGTATCGTTGGTGTCGGGTACGTACCAGGATGTGAACCGGAACGCTGCCTCAGCCTACAACCGCGGTATCGACTTCTCCTTCACGTCGCACAACGTGCAGGGCACGGGCCGCGCCTTAAACTGGACGACCACCCTGAATATGTCGGTCTTCAAGACGGAGTTGGAGTCACTGGGGGTAGGGCAGCCTTACAACGGCCTGGGCGCTCTGAGCGGCACCATTGTCCGCTACGACGTAGGTCAGCCCTTCGGCTCCTTCTACGGGTACGTGGCCGATGGCCTGTTCCAAACTCAGGAAGATATTGACAACCACGCTACGCAGAGTGGTGCTGCCCCTGGCGACATTCGCTTCAAGGACCTGAACAACGACGGCGCTATCAATGCCTTGGACCGCAAGTTTATCGGCAACCCTAACCCCGACTTTACCTACGGTCTGAACAACACCCTGACCTGGGGTGGCTTTGATCTGAACGTGTTTGTGCAGGGCTCGCAGGGCAATGACATCTACAACCAGAACCGCTACATTCTGGAAAGCCCGCTCTACGGCAACAGCAGTGGTAGTACCCGCGTGCTGGGCCGCTGGACTGGCCCCGGTACTAGCAACGACGTGCCCCGCGCCATTGCAGGCGACCCCAACCAGAACCTGCGGGTGAGCTCCTATTTCCTAGAAGACGGCTCCTACCTGCGCGTTAAAACCCTCACCCTAGGCTATGCCCTTCCCGCGGGCCTAACCGAGCGCATTGCTGCTAAGCAACTGCGCGTGTACGTGAGTGCCCAAAACCTATTGACGCTAACCAAATACACCGGCTACGACCCCGAAGTGGGCTCCCGCGGTGTGGACCTGGGGATATATCCTCAGCCACGAGTATTCCTGGCTGGCCTCAACATCGGTTTCTAATCCCCTAACTACTTCCCACAATGCTACCCACTAAAAAATACAAATACGTCTGCGGAGCTTGGCTACTGACTTTGGGCCTGCTTTCCAGCTGCGGCGAAGAATTCCTGGCCGAATCTCCCACTGACCAGGTAACGGATGCAAACTTCTACAAAACGGCTACTGATGCCATTCAGGCAACCAATGCCGTGTATGGCGAGCTAATTACGGCGGGCCAGTACAACGCCGCGCTATGGGGCGTAGGCGACATTTTCTCGGATCTTTCCAACACCGGCGGCGGCGGCGGCGGCGATGGTATTGAGTACCAGCAGCTTGATAACTTCAACATCCCTACCACCAATCCCGTAGTAAACCGCCTGTGGGGTAGCTGCTACGTGGGCATTGGCCGCGCCAACATTGTGTTGCAGAAGGTGCCCGCCATGAGCATTGACCCCGCCCTGCAAAAGCGCTGCCTCGGCGAAGCTCAGTTCTTGCGCGCCAAGTACTACTTTGACCTGGTGCGCGCCTACGGTGATGTGCCCCTACTGACTACTCCACCTGCAACGCTAGCGGAAGTAAACGTGCCGCGCACGCCCGCCGCCCAGGTATACGCCCAAATTGAAAAGGACCTGACCGATGCCATCGGCAACCTGCCTCCGTCCTACAGCGGCGACGACATTGGGCGGGCCACGAAATGGGCTGCTACCGGCCTGCTGGCCAAGGTGTACCTCACCGAGAACAAAATGACGGAAGCGGGCCAGCGCGCCCGAGAAGTAATTTCGGGTAGCGGCAAAGCCCTGTGGGACAACTATGCCGACAACTTCAAGGTAGCCAACGAGAACGGCAAGGAGTCGTTGTTTGAAGCCCAGTTCATTTCGGGACGTAACCAGTACACCCAGGATGGTCCCGGCTTTAGTGGCAACGAGTTCTTTGGCCCTCGCGGCCAGGGTATTGTGCCCCAGGGCGGCTATGGCTTCAACATTCCCGAGCCTGACTTTGTGGCGGGCTACGAAGCCGGCGACTTGCGCCGCGACGCCACCATCTGGAAACCCGGCGACGTTTATCCTGACGGCCGCACCCAGCCCGCTTCGCTGCCTGGCTCACCGAACGGCTACGGCGTAAAGAAGTGGTTTGTAGGCAAAGCGAACACCAACATCTGGGATTCTGAGCTGAATATTCCGGTGCTGCGCCTAGCCGAGATGTACCTGATTCAGGCTGAAGCAGAAGGCCCCACGGCTACCGGCCTGGAAGCCATTAACAAGGTGCGACGCCGCGCCTTTGGCCTGCCCATCAATACGGCTAGCGCCAAGGACATTGCTGCCGGTATTAGTGCGGCTGCTTTCAAAACGGCCGTTATCCGGGAGCGGAAGTATGAGTTGGCATTTGAGATGGACCGCTGGTTTGATATGAAGCGTACAGGCACGCTGCTGACTTCGCCTCAGCTGATTGCCAAGGGTATCAAGCCCTTCAACGTAGTGCTGCCCATTCCGCAGACGGAGCGCGATTTGAACCCCAACTTGGCGCAAAACCCCGGCTACTAATTGTTTGCCCGCCCGAAGATGCACTCCGGGCGGGCCTACTAGCCTCCCATCTCCTTATTGCCCCCTGAATTCCCATGAAAAATTCTATACTACGCCTAGCTGTATTAGGCTTATTATCAGCCCCGCTGCTGTTCTCTTCCTGTAAGATAGAAGACGACTACGAGCTGGAAGGCTCCGTGCCCCAGTCTAGCTTCACCTTTCAGGCCAATACCACGGAGTTTCCCACGGTAGTTACCTTCACCAGCACCAGCCAAGACGGGTTCCTGTACCAGTGGAACTTTGGCGACAACTCTCGTGCCTCCGGCAATACCGTGCAGCACACCTACACCCGGCCCGGCTCTTACCAAGTAGAGTTGATCACGGCCGGTAAAGGCGGTACTAGCTTCTCAGCTAAGCAAACGGTAGTAGTAGCCGATGCCTGCAACAATGCTGCCTTCAGCAAATTGGTAGATTGCGCCGGCAGCGGCACGCGCGTGTGGTCCTTCCTGGATGCGCCCGGCTCTATCGTGCGCGAGTCGGCTACTGGGGCCGTACTTTCTAGCTCTACTACCTTGCCTGCTTGCCAACTCGACGACCAGTTTTCGTTTAGCAACGGCTTCACGCTCAACTACGAAAGTGGAGGCCAAACCTACCAGAATGGCGCCTGTGGTACCTCGCGCGTGAACTCCGGCGACTTTATCTTCCGGCCCAACGGTAGCGGCAATCCGCAAATTGTGTTGAAAGGGAAGGGCGCTTTCATTGGCCTGCCCGATTCCGTATCAAACAAGACCTACGACATCCTGGAAGCTACCGACACGCGTCTGCGGTTGCGTGGCACTAACCCCGACGGCACCCGTACGGTAATAACGCTTGCTCCCTTCGATGCTACGGCGCCTATCAAGCTGCTACTAACCGGTGGCTCCTCCAAAACCTGGATGTTGGACAACACCGCCGATGCTCCCATTACGGTAGGTACTGAGGCTTCGCCTTCTACCTATTTCGCAGGGGTAAAGCCTGGCGAACTACCCGGCTGCCAGTCCGATGATGAGTTCACGTTCAGCATGGCCAACCTGTTTACTTATGATGCTAAGGCGGAAACGTTCTTTGCTGATAAGACTAACTATACCTGCCAAGCGCCTTTGTCGGGCACTTCGCCCTTCGTGTTTGGTCCGGCTGCGGGGGCTGGCTTAGCACAGTTTACTCTCACGCGCGCTGGTGCCTTCATTGGCGCCGTAGATGCATCCGTGACGGAACGGGTTTACCGCATTCTTTCCATCGACGAGAAGAAAATGACTATCCGGGCGGGTAGCGGCCAAGCCGGTGGAACGGTATTCACCATTAAGATGGTTGCCAAATAGGTGAGCATACGCTCACTTTCTCGCTCTTATTTTTGCTTCATGACTATTCAATCCTCCTTCGGGTGGCGGAAACTTCGGTTTGGGGTCGGCTTTATGCTGACCCTGAGCTTGATGTCCTGCACTGAAAAGAAAACCAAGGACGTTCCGGCTCCCGCGCCACCAACTCCCACTACGCCAGCGGTAAACGAAGAAGCGCGCGACTACAATCAGTACACGGAACTCAAGTGGAGCGACGAGTTTGACACCGGCAGCCTCGACCAAAGCAAGTGGGTGTATGAGCAAGGTGGCGGTGGCTGGGGCAACAATGAGTTGCAGAACTATACCAACTCCACCGATAACACTTTTTTGAGCGGCGGCAACCTCGTTATCCAAGCCCGTCAGCAGCAGTCGGGGAACAATGCCTACACCTCAGCGCGCCTCATTACCAAAGGCAAGCAGAGCTTCCAGTTTGGCCGCATTGATGTGCGCGCCAAAGTGCCCAAAGGCAAAGGGGTATGGCCCGCCATCTGGATGCTGGGCGACAACATCGACCAGAATAACTGGCCCCTGTGTGGTGAAATTGATATTCTGGAGCTGCGCGGCAGCCGGCCCATGGAACTGCTCTCCACCATGCACTTTGGCAACAGCGTAGCCGACCACCGCTTCAAGGGCACTACCCAAACGCTGGCCATCGACCTCTCCGAGGACTTTCATACCTACAGCGTAGTGCGAAGCAAGGACCTGCTGCGGTTCTATTTAGATGGGGCCGCTACCCCGTACTACACCTTCACTAGCTCCGATGCTAGTCCTTTTCCGTTCAACAACCCGTTCTTCCTAATTCTGAACGTGGCCGTGGGCGGCAACTTTGACGGTAACCCCGACGGAACGGCGGTGTTTCCGAAGCAAATGCAAGTAGACTACGTGCGCTACTACCAGTATAAATAAGCGACTCGCGGCGGGTGCTTGCGCATTTCGGTGGGACTTTTGGGGATTAGCCCTACCGGACCGGGCGGCAACTGCACCTGGTTGACAACAACCGGGTGCAGTTGCCTTCGAAGGGCACTACTGCGGATGCCCAGCCAAGCAACTTATTCGGGTAGCTATTTCTGGGCCGGCACTACACTAGTCCGGTTCATTGGAGGGTCGGTTTGCCTGTTAGGGGGGCAGGCCGGCCCTTTGCGCGTTCACGGGGCTTGGGCCCGATTTGGTATGCAAAATGCCGCAAGGTCCCGGCGAAAACGCTAATTTCAGGCCCTAAATCTCATTTGTTCGCATGATACAACACGCAGTACGCCATGTGGGCGTAGCAGCAGGGCTTTTGCTGTGCTCGGCCACTCTCACGCTGGCGCAGGGCAATGCTACCCAGTGGACCAAGGACGGCAACGGCTACGTGCGCGTCCAGCAAGACGAAATCGTTCAGCTCGATGCGCGCGACGCTAGTAAGTCGCTCACCCTCATCAGCAAGCAGCAGCTCACACCCCAGGGACAGAGCGCCCCGCTGAAAGTGCGCCGCTTCATCTTCTCCGACGATGGCCGTCAGGTGCTGCTCAATACCAACACCAAGAAAGTGTGGCGCTACGACACCCGCGGCGACTACTGGGTATACAACCTGGCCAGCAAGCAGCTCACCCAGCTAGGTAAGGGCCGCCCAGAGTCGTCGCTGATGTTTGCCAAATTCTCGCCCGATGGTAGCAAGGTGGCCTACGTGAGTGAGCATAACCTTTACGTAGAAAACCTAGCCGATAACCGCATCACCGCCCTCACTACCGACGGCACAGACCGCCTCATCAACGGCACCTTCGACTGGGTGTATGAGGAAGAGCTGGACTGCCGCGACGGGTTTCGCTGGGCCCCCGATGGGCAGAGCATTGCCTATTGGCAGCTAGACGCTACCAAGACGCGCAACTACCTCATGATGAACACCACGGATGCTCTGTATCCATTCACCATTCCGGTAGAGTACCCCGTAGTGGGCGAGGACCCCAGCCGCTGCCGCGTGGGCGTGGTACCCGTAGCGGGCGGGGAAACCCGCTGGATGAACGTGCCCGGCGACGCCGTGCAGCACTACATTCCGCGCATGGAGTGGGCCGGCAACGGCGAACTGATTCTGCAGCAACTCAACCGCCGCCAGAACGAGAGCAAGCTTATGCTCTGTACTACCGCTACCGGTGCCGTAAAGCCTATCTATACCGACACCGACAAGGCCTGGGTGGATGCCAAGGCGGAAGCCGTGGGCTGGAACTGGATAGAGGGGGGAAAGAGCTTTGTGTGGAGCAGCGAGAAAGACGCTGGCGCCACCTCTATACCATTGACCGCAAAGGCAAGGAGAAGCTTCTTACCAAGGGCAACTTCGACGTTATCAGTCTGGAGTCTATTAACGAGAAGGAGGGAACCATCTACTTCATGGCTTCCCCCACCAATGCTACTCAAACTTACCTGTACAAAGTGGCTCTGAAAGGCGGCTCGGCCCAGCGCGTGACGCCCCAAAACCTGCCGGGCTCGCACAGCTATGAGATTTCGCCCAACGGCAAGCTGGCCCTCCACACGTACTCCAGCAGCACGGTGTACCCCGTGTCGGACGTGGTGGCCCTGCCGAATCATCAGCGCCTGAGCGGGGGCGAAACGCCCGCGCAGGCCAAGAACCTGAAGCTACCCACGCCTGAGTTCTTCCAGGTGAAAACCGTAGATGGTGTGACCTTAGACGGCTGGATGGTGAAGCCTGCCAACTTCGACCCCAACAAGAAATACCCCATCGTATTCTACGTGTACGGGGAGCCCGCCAGCCAAACCGTCACGGACCGCTTCGGCACCGGCTCCAACCGCCTCTACCAGGGTAGCATGGCCGAAGATGGCTACATCTACGCCTCCCTGGAAAACCGCGGTGCCCCGGCTCCGCGCGGGCGCGAGTTCCGCAAGGCCATCTACCACAACATTGGCAGCCTCAACATCCGTGACCAAGCCATGGGTGCTAAAGAAGTGCTGAAAAACAGCTTCGTAGACACCAGCCGCGTGGCCGTGTGGGGCTGGAGCGGTGGTGGCTCCTCTACGCTCAACCTGCTGTTTCAGTACCCGCAGATCTACAAAACCGGTATCTCAATTGCGGCCGTTGATAACCAGCTCAACTACGACAACATCTACCAGGAGCGCTACATGGGCTTGGTGCCCGAGGATAAGCACTATTTCGTAGACAACTCACCCTTGGCGCACGCCAAAAATCTGCGAGGCAACCTGCTGCTCATTCATGGTACCGGCGACGACAACGTGCACTACAACAATGCCGAACAGATGATTAACGAGCTGGTACGCAATAATAAAGTGTTCCAGCTGATGTCCTACCCCAACCGCTCGCACAGCATTTCCGAAGGCGAGGGTACCAGCCGCCACCTGGCTGCTACCTTCACCAAATTTCTGAAGGAAAACTGCCCGCCCGGCGGCCGGTAGGGCCTACGGACTAGTTGACAATGAAGGTGCCATAACCGCTTGACAACTGACAACCACAAAACACGAGGCCCTGGGAGCGACAACGTTGTTGCTCCCGGGGCCTCGTGTTTTACACCTAGGACTGTGGCTAGAACTGTAGATGCTGGTTGAAGAACGGCAGTAGTTTCTGGTAAATCCGGCCGTCGCGGCCCATGATGCGGCTGCCGTGGTTGCCCTCGTAGCTCTCGGCCGAATGTGGAATGCCGTAGGCGGAAAGCTGCACATCGAGCATGCGGCAGGCCGCTGGGATATGGCGGAACTGGTCCTGTTCGCCCCAGTCGAAGGCCAAGCCGCGCAGTAGGCGCAGGCTGGCTAAGTGCGTGGGCAACAGGGCCAGGGGCGAGGCTGCACCCCATTGCGCCAGCACAGCGTCGCGGCGAGCCAGGCTATCGGGACCAAAAAAGCGAGGCAGGGCCGCGCCGAAAGCACCCTTGCCTGGGGCAGGTGAAAAAGCGCGGGCTGTAGCCACGATGCGGATAGCGTTGAAATCGTTTTTGAGGGCGGCACGGGAGGTAGCGCGGCTTGCCAGGTCGCTGGTTCGGGCGGCCATCCATTCGGGATGAGGCGCTACAAATCCGGGACTTAGAGCGTAGGCAGCGGCATAGGCGCCCGGTACTCCATCGCCAACCGCAAGGTGCCATTGCCGCCCATGGAGTGGCCGGCTAGCCCACGGCTGCTGGGCCGGGCCAGGGTACGGAAGTTCTTATCCACAAAGCTCACCAACTCTTTGGCGGTGAAGTCGGCCCAGGGGCCATTGGTAGCGGAGTTGGTGTAGAAGCTGCCCTGGAACAAAGTTTGCTCGTTGGGTGCCACCACAATTAGGGGGCGGATTTGGCCCTCGGCAATAGCTTGGTCCAAGAGGGTGCCGAGGCCGTCGGCGTGGAACAGCAGACTGTCGCTCCAGCTGAAGCCATGGAGGTAGTACAGCACTGGGTAGCGCTGGCCGGGGTTGGCATCGTAGCCGGCCGGCAGGTACACGCTCACCCGGCGCCGTGGGTTTTCGCCGCCGAGGTTGTCGCGCAGCAGTTTCGAGTCAAGGTACGTGACTACCACGCGCCCGCTGGCAGGTGCCTGGGCCGTGGCCGGCAGGCGCCACAGCAGCGCTAGTACGAGCAGTAGAGAAGCTAGAATACGCATCGAGAAGCAAGGTTGTGTGTTCGGCCGGGCCGCCAAAAACAACGTCATGCTACGCTTGTTGAAGTACGCTTCGTTCTCGGAAAAAATGAGAGAGGGAAGCGTATTTCAACAGGTGCAGCATGACGGTTATTTAATCGTTGGCTAACGAAGGAAACGGCTTAGTTTACTACCATTGTCATGATAGAGTGGGGGCGGCTCGTGGTTTGGGCGGCTTGGCCTTTCATCCAGAGTTGAAAGGGCTGCTCTTTATCGGTTTGGTTCATGACTACCACGGCTACTTTGCCGTCCGTGTTGAGGAAGGCGGTGGTTTGCAGTACGTCGCGGCTGGAGGCCGTGGCAATGCGCTTGGCGCCGGGGCGCACAAACTTCGAGAAGTGGCCGATATAGTAATAGATGTTGGTGTAGATGAGCTTGCCACTGCGGGTATCACCAATGACGGGGGCGTAGCAGAAGTTGCCGACGTGGTTGGGGCCGCCGGTTTCGTCCAGCAGAATGTTCCAATCCGTCCAGGCCACGGTGCCCGCATTAAAGTCACTGATGAGGGAGTTTCCGTACCGCTCGCCCAGCTTCCAATCGCCTATGTTATCAAACTTGAAGTTCTCCACGCAGCCTTCCGTGAACACCAGGTTTTTGCCGGGGTAGGTTTCGTGCACGCGGCGCAGGTTGTCGAACTGCATGCCGCTGCCAGTCCAGGTTTCGTACCAGTGGTAGCCTAGGCCCCAAAAGTACTGGCTAGCCTCGGGGTCATCGAAGAGAGTGGCGGCGCGCTGAAACATCAGGTCGCGGTTGTGGTCCCAGCCAATCAGCTTTTTGTCGCTGAGGCCCCCTTTTTTGAGGGTGGGCCCGAGGTAGCCCTTCACAAAGTCGCGTTCCTCTTCGGCAGTGAAAATGCAGGACTCCCACTTTTGCTTGGCCATAGGCTCGTTCTGCACCGTGAGGCCCCAGATGGGGATGCCGGCCTTCTCGTAGGCATTGATAAATTTCACGTAGTAGTTGGCCCAGCTCTGGCGGAACTCGGGCAGCAGCTTGCCGCCCTGCAGCATGTTTTTGGTGTCCTTCATCCAGGCCGGGGGGCTCCAGGGGCTCACGTACATCGTCAGCTTGCCGCCGGCCGCCGCCGTCGCCTGCTTGATGAAGGGCATTTTATACTTCTCGTCGTGCTTAATGCTGAAGGTTTTGAGTTCCTTGTCGCCATCCGCTACGTAGGTGTAAGTGTCGGTAGAGAAGTCGCAGCTGTTGATGTTGGTGCGTCCCAGGGTGTAGCCAATACCGGCGGTAGGACTAAAGTAAGCCTGCATAAACTCCTGCTGCTGGGCCTTGGGCAGCTTGGCAAAGGTTTCGGCCGAGGCATCGGTGAGGGCGCCGCCAATACCCACAATGGTTTGGAAGGTGTGCGTGGGGTCTACAAACACCGTAGGCTGGGTTTCTAAAGGCTGGCCCACTTCTTTGAAACTCAGCTTGTCGGTGGCGGCAAGGCGTAGCTGGGAGTTGTCGGCGGTGGTGTACACCTGTACTTGCTTGCCCGTGGCCGAGTACGCTTTGGCGGCCGTAGTGGCTTTCTGGGCGGAAACCGGGGCGCTAACACAAGAAGCCACCAGCGCGGCAATAAAGGTTTTTTGCATGCTATTCAGTTGTTGAGTATTCAGAAGGGGGATGCAGGAAGCCAGTAGCCCCGCTGTAGGCGCAAGGGCAGGGGCTAGCTGGTAGGGCTGTAGGTGCAGCGCAGTAGGAGGTACAAAGTGGTTGAGCCTATGCCTACTTCCTACCACAAGCAAGGCCAAGGAGAGGCAGAGTAGCTACCACACGTAGGTGCCCGTGGAGCCCCCGGCCAGCGTGGTAGTTACAGCTTTGCCGCGGTATCCAATGTCGAACGTTTGGGAGGCCGCGCCAGTATTGAGCACGATGAGCACTTTTTTGCCGTCAGGGTTCTTAAAGGCTACGTTTTGCAAGCTGCCAGGCACGTTGGTGGCAATGCGCACCGAGCCGGGCCGCACAAACTTGGCCGCGTGGGCTACCGTGTAGTAGCTACGTTGCGCGTCACCGTATTGCCATTGATAGTCACGGCGCCCAGGCAGGTAGAGCATCCACCGGGCGTGTGAGGCCCAAAATTCTGGTCGGAGGCTAGGTTCCACTCCAGTACATTTTTGCTCCAGTTGCGCGTCGCGCCAATGATGAGGTTGTTCACGTGCCAGCCAAAGTCGCCAGCGAAATTGTTGCTGCGGCCATCTACCCACTGCTCCGTGAAGTACACGTTCTTACTCGGGAAGGCATTGCGCACCTGGCTCATGGTAGAGATGGTGCCGTCGTAGAGGTGGAAAGCCGAACCATCCACGTACTGGCTAGCCTCGGGGTCGCGCAGGATCGTAAGCGGGTATTCGGGATGGTCGAGGTTATGGTCGTAGAGGATGATTTTGGTGGCTAGCCCGGCGGTGCGGAAAGCAGGCCCCACAAAGTCGCGGATGAAGGTCGCCTGTTCGGCAGCCGTCATTACCATGCTGGGCTCGTTACCACCGTGCAGAGGCTCATTTTGCAGGGTCACCGCATCCAATCGGATGCCCTCGGCTTGCATGGCCTGCAGGTATTTCACGAAATATTGGGCGTACACTGGGTAATATTCCGCCTTCAGAGAGCCCCCAATGTAGCTGTTGTTGGTTTTCATCCAGGTAGGCGCCGTCCAGGGGGAGCCCAGGATTTTGATGTTGGGATTGATAGCCAAGATTTCCTTGAGCACCGGAATCAGGTTGACGCGGTCCGGGGCAATGCTAAACTGCGCCAGGGTCGGGTCGGGCTGCGCGGCATCGTCGTAGGTAAACACCCTGGCGTCCAAGTCGGAGGCGCCGATGCTGACGCGTAGGTAGCTGGTGCCAATATTGCTTCCGTCGGTAGCGAATAACTCTTTGAGCAAGGCTGCCCGCGTCGGCGCACTCATCTGATTGAGCAGCTGGGCGCTACCACCCGTGAGGGTGTAGCCAAAGCCATCAATAGTCTGGTAGGTTTGGGTAGTGTCTACGGCAATAGTTGGGTTCTGACCCGCCGCGGAGCCAAAATTGAGGGCCTGCGGAGACTTGAAGAAGCGCGTCGATGCGTCGGAGGGAGCCGTGAGCCACAGCGCCATTTGGGAGACCGCAGTAGGCCCTGGGGTTGGGGGTAAGGGAGGGGTAGGAGTGGGGTCGGAGCCACCGTCGCTGCCCCCGCACCCTACCAGTAGGCTGCTGCCCAGCAGCGTGCTCAGGATTGCACGGGAAAGATTACCAGAGAATTTCATAGTATGGGGAAGGATAAAGCAGCGGAACGAGAAGGGGAGAAGCTGGGGGAGCTAGCGCGGCCAGATATCGGAGCGGAAGGGCGAAGCAGGAAGGCCCTCTTGGTTGTAGAGGGTAGCGGGGCGGTTGTTGCCCCAGGCGTAGCGCACGGCCACCGGGTTTGGTACCCCATCGGCCTGCAGAACAATGGTAGTGCCGCTTACCTCCGCCCGAGCCCACACAAAGTGCCGGTCGGGGCCGGCCACGGCAAAGGGGGGCGTAGCGCCCGGTTTCAGCACCAGCCCGCGGCCTGTATTGCCGAAGGTGAGGGTAAGGCGGTTGCCGGTAGTAGTAAGCTTCTCGAAAGTAGGCCCCGAGGCTACGACGGCAGTTTCGCCATAAGCCACCCGGCGGGCAACCAGGGCTAGGCGGTGCCCCACATCCAGCTTATTACGCGGGTGGATGTCGTCGGCATTGCCCAGGTCGAGGGCTACGGCCATGCCGGTTTTCGGAACGGAGAGGCTAGTGAAGCGTTGCGCCTCACGCAGCTCCGCCCAGGCGGTAGTAGCCGG
The DNA here is from genome assembly GCF_000961955.2 of Hymenobacter sp. AT01-02. Lineage (NCBI taxonomy): Bacteria > Pseudomonadati > Bacteroidota > Cytophagia > Cytophagales > Hymenobacteraceae > Hymenobacter > Hymenobacter sp. AT01-02. Next base: position 30,070 of record NZ_JZIR02000006.1, on the reverse strand, counting down.
CTGAGCCTCGTCGTACATGTAGCCCGCCAGTTGCACAAACAGGAACGGCAGGGGGCCCTGCTGCCAACGTGCGCGCCAGTCCTGTATTAGGGCGGGAAACAAGGTGCGGTACTGCGTAGCACGGTCGGCGTTGCTTTCCCCCTGGTACCAAAGCACGCCTTTCAAGGCAAAAGGAATGAGGGGCGCAATCATGCCATTGAACAATGCTGTAGGCGTGTTCTGCACCCCGCCAGGATATGGAGCCCGCGGCCGGGCGGCCGGGTCGAAAGCCGGCCGGTAGTACCACGCTCCCGCCAGCGGCACCGCTTGGCCCGCCACCATAGCCGACATATCTGCTGCCTTGCCCCAGATGCCGCCACCACCGCCGTTGTCCGTCACGCGCACTGCCACTACGTTGCGGCCGGCCTGCACCAGGCTGGCGGGCACGGTATAGCGGCGCAGCTTGTCGTAGCCCCGGGTACCTCCCACGACTACGCCGTTGAAGAACGTACTGTCCTGGTCGTCTACCTGCCCGAGGCTAAGCGTGAGGGGCTGGTTGGCGGCCGTAGGAGGAAGCATAATCTCGCGCCGGAGCCACACGATACCGTCAAAGTCACGCAGCTCGGGCGTTTGGCCTTCCCACAAGCCGGGCAGCTGCATAGTGCTCCAAGTAGCCGTGGAGGTGGCCGCGTCGGCCCAGGTAGGTTGGCCCGGCAGCAAGCCATGGTCTTGGCCAGCGGGGCTCTGCTGCCACTCCCGCAGGCGGGTGACATAGGCCGCTTCCTGGTCGGCAAATGAGCTGGTTTGGGCGCTGAGCAATGCTAGAGGAGCCCGAAAGTCGGGTAGCTGGCGCAGGGCTTCGGCGCTGGTCCAGGCTTCGGCCACGGTGCCGCCCCATTCCGCCGCAATCAGCCCTACCGGCACCTTGTATTGCTGCTGCACATCGCGCCCGAAGAAGTAGGCCACGGCGGAAAAGCCTGCTGCCGACTGGGGCGTACACACTTGCCACTCGCCCCCGGCTAGCTCTGCCTGGGGAAGGTGTTCAGCCCGGTTGGGCACTGCAAATAAACGGAGGGTAGGGTAGCTAGCGGCGGCCGTTTCTTCGGGGCCGCGGGCGGCATCGCGCAAGGGCCACTCCATGTTCGACTGGCCTGAGGCTAGCCACACGTCGCCCACTAGCACATCGGTTAGCCGAATCGTATTGGTGCCCTGCACTTCCAGCACAAAAGGGCCGCCGGCCTGCTGCGCCGGTAAGGAGAGCGTCCAGCGCCCGTCGGCACCCGCTTTCGTCTGAACTTTGCTCCCCCGGAACGTTATGCGCACCGCCTCGCCAGGAGCCGCCCAGCCCCACAGCGGTAGCTTCACGTTGCGCTGCAATACCATGTGCGAGCTTACCAGCCGCGGCAACCGCACCGTAGCGCGGGCCGGCGCCGCTAGCAGCGCTAAGGCTACAAACGCGGGAAGGGGTAGGGAAGAGAAGTTCATGTTAGTAGCAGGCAATACTGTGGGAGGGAGGCTGTCGCAGGGAAGTAATGTGGAAATTCAGCGGCGCGGGATTAGCTAGGAAATAGTGCGGGGTTTGGGAAGAGTAAGTAGAGGTAGGACAATAGGCAAAGCGAAAAACCGGCTCCGGAATTTCCGGAGCCGGCAGGTTCAACATTACTGAGCAATTACTACGCGGCGTACCAACATGCCCTCAGCGGTATCCACTTGCAGCAGATACACACCGGCCCGCAGCCCGGTTACGGGTAGGGTAAGGCGGTTTTCACCCAACGTCACCGCCCGGTTGGGCTGGTTGCTTACCACGCGGCCAGCCAAGTCCACCAGGCGCAGGTTGAGCTGCTGCCCAGCCGTGGCTGTGTACTGAACGTTCAGGTTAGTAGCTGCCACGGTAGGGTACACTTGCAGGCGCCCATCGGCCACCGAGCCGGCAGCGGCCAGCGCAACCCGAGCCGCCCCCTGGTCGGAGAACCACCAGCGCTGATTGTCGCCGCCCCCGTAGGTCCATTGGTGTACGGCCGCGCCGTCGGCGGTAGAGTTGTTCTGCACATCAAGGGCCTTGCCACTGTACTTGTTGATGATGCGGTACGTACCATCCCCATTGCCAATGATCTGCCAGTATTGGCTATCCTGGCTCAACCAATCCCACTGGTGGGCCAGGGCGCCGTCGGCGGTGCTGGGGCCGGCAATATCCAGGCTCTTGTTGCTGTTCAGGTTTACAATGCGCACGTAGCCCCCGCCAGCGTCGACCAGCTTCCACTTCTGGCTGGCCGCGCCTACCCAACCCCACTGCTGCACCCGGCCGCCGTTCACCTGGGAGTTGTTCGACACTTCCAGCGCCTTGCCCCCGTTTTTGGAACTGATTTCGTAAATGCGCCCAATGGCGGGCCCGCTCGGCGTAGCGGCAGTGCCATTGTAGTTGCCGCCGCCGGGGTAGTTGACGATGCCGTTCTGGTTGGGCGACACGGCCGCCACGGTGGTGTTGGGCACGCAGTTGGCAAACTGAATGTTAGTCAGCACCTGGTTCAGGCCAGCAGGGCCATCTACCACGTAGGGCGGGTTGATGTGCATAAAGGCCGGGTTGCTGCGGTCCTCGAAGCGCTTGTAGGTCCAGTGGCACCAGCCAATGCCCACGGAGTTGAGGTTTTTAGCCGCGTCGCGCATCCAGGTGTCGGAGTTTTCGCCAGTTTCTCCAATCCAGATGGGCACGTTATGGGTAGTGCGGAAGTTGCGCAGGTTGCCAATAAAGCGCAGGTCGTTGGGGCCGCCGCCGGTGGAGTTCACCCCATTGTCCATCTCGTAGCCCGTGCCGCTGTAGCGGTGCGAGTTGTACACCAAGTTGGTGCGGTTGGAGAAGGTAAACGGCTCCATATAGTTGTAGTCGTTGCCCCAGCCGTTGCCTTCCACCAAAATCAGGTGGTTGTCGCCCTGATTCCGGATGGTCGTAATCAGGCGCTGAAATACGTCGTGAATCTTCTGGTTGCTGGGGTAGTTATTCGGCTCGTTAATCAAGTCGTACATGGCTACCCGGGCGTCGTTCTTGTACCGGTTCGAGATAAACGACCACAGCCGGTTAAGCACGTCCTGGTTGATCTGGCGGTTCCAGAGGTCATTGGCCACAATCTGGTCGGCAATGTTGGCGTCAGTGCCTTGGGAGCCGGGCACGGCGTGCATGTCCAGCACCACGTACATATTGTTGGCCTGGGCCCACGCCAGGGTGTTGTCAATCATGCGCAGCGCCGCCATGTTGTTGGGGTCGGTGAAAAGCTGATTGGCATTGTACCAACTGGTGAGCTGGCTCACGTAGGAGTCGTAGGAAACGGTGCCGCGCATCACGCTGTTGCGCACGGCCCGCTGCGCGGGCGTCAGAAACAGCTCGTAGTGCAGGGGCAGGCGCACGCAGTTAAAGCCCTTGGAGGCAATGTAGTCGATGTCGGGCTTGGTGATAAAGTTGTCCCGGTAGTTCTGATAGAAGGTTTCAACGGCCGCGTCGCTCATGCCCGCGTTGTAGAGCGTCTTTTTCACCTTGCCCTGGGTTTGCTTGCCGTCGAGGCCGGGCCAGCCTACTTTCATCATGTAGCCTTCCTGCACGGCCCAGTTGCCCAGGTTCATGCCATTCAGGATAACCTCCTGGTTGCTGGCGTTTACAATGCGAGTGCCGTCGGCGCGCAAAAAGCTTTGGGCGGCGCCCGATTCGGCCAGGCCTAAGCCAACTGCTAGCAGGGGCAGGAAACGCAGCCAGTGCCGTCTTCTGGCGGGGGTGGGCGATAAGGTAGTGGTGTTCATGGTGGTGGGGTTTTGGTTGTGATAAAAAACAAGCACTAACAGGCCTTGGGAGCCGGAAAGTCAGTAAGAAGCGGAGTAGGTGGCTCCGCGTAGGGCGCGGCTCCTTGCTCTTGCTAGTAGCGGAGAGAAAGGAGGTATTCAGGTTAGAGAAACCCGCCGCCTACTAGGTCAGGAGTAGGCGGCGGATAGCAACGTGCTACCACACGTAGGTGCCGGCAGCACCAGGGTTGAGCGTGGTGCTGAGCGTTTTGCCTTGGTAGCGCAGGTTGAAGGTTTGGGGGGCTTTGGCGTTGTTTTGCACCACCACTACCTTCTGCCCGCTAGGCGTCTTAAAGGCCACGTTGGGCAGATCCTTGGAGGTGGTAGAGGCAATGCGCACCGAGCCGGGCCGCACAAACTTGGCCGCATGGGCAATGATGTAGTAGGCGTCTTCCCGGGTTACCTGGTTGCCGTCTATAGTAATAGCGCCGCGGCACTCAGTGCAGCCGCCCGGCGTGTGCGGGTTTTGCTGGGGGTCGGCGGCCAGGTTCCACTCCAGCACGGTGCGGGCCCAGTTGCGGGTAGCCCCGATCAGCAGGGTGCGGACGTGCCAGGGGAAGTTCTCCTCAAACTTGCTTTTCGAGCCTACCCACTGCTCCGTGAAGTACACGTTCTTGTCGGGGTGAGCATCATGCACCTTGCTCAGGGCGTCAATAGGTCCAGCGTACAGGTGGAAAGCCGAGCCATCCACGTACTGCTTGGCTTCGGGGTCGTTGAGGATGGTGAGGGGGTAGTCCGGGCGGTCGGCGTTGTGGTCGTACACGATAATCTTCGTGTCCAGCTTTGCCGCTTTAAAGGTGGGCCCCAAGTTTTTCTTCACAAACTCGGCCTGCTGCTCCGGCAGCATAAGCAGGCTCGGGTTGTTGCCAGGGTGGAGGGGCTCGTTCTGCACTGTAATGGCGTCAATGCGGATGCCCGCCGCCTTCATGCCCTCAATGTACTTCACAAAGTAGCGCGCGTAGGCATCGTAAAACTCTGGCTTTAGCGAGCCGCCTTTGGAGTTCCCGTTGGTTTTCATCCAAGTAGGCGGCGACCAGGGGGAGCCCAGGATTTTGATATTGGGATTGATGGCCAAGATTTCCTTAAGCACCGGGATTAAGTGCGCCTGATCGGGCGCCAGGCTGAACTTGGCTAGCGTCGGGTCGGTCTGCCCGGCAGGTAAGTCATCGTAGCTGAACACCGTAGCATCCAAGTCAGAAGCGCCAATGCTTAGGCGCAGGTAGCTCACGCCAATGTTGTTGCCATCGGTAGCAAATAGCTCCTTCAGAATAGCTTGGCGAGCCTCCGGTGCCATGGCGTGCAGCAGCTCCGCACTACCGCCAGTCAGGCAGTACCCGAAGCCATCGATGGTCTGGAAGCTTGCTTTTCATCTATTTCAATAACAGCTGCGCCCGCCGCCGGAGCCGCCGTAGTCCAGGCCAGCGCTGTTTGGGCTTGGAATAGCACCGACTTGTCGGGGTTGGTAAGCCAGAAAGCAGCCGTGCCCTTCGCCGGGGCGGAGGCAGAGCCAGCTTGGGGAAGCCGCTGGCAGCCAGCGCTTACCCCCAGAGCCAGGAGCAATGCGAAGGCGCAAGTAGTAGTAGGATAGGACATGAGAAGCAACAGGAAAAGCAAGGGAAGGGCCGGTACGCACCTAATGCTGCGTACTGCCCGCTGTGAGTCAGTTTGTTGTGAATTATAAAAGAAGCAGGGCCTACCTGCTTACGCTTCGGCTTGCTTATGGCCTTTCAGACCGTACCACATGATATAGGCGTAGCATAAAACCGGTAGAAAAAAGGCCCAGCGGAGCGTGCTAGCATCGGCCACCAGCCCAAAAAGCAGGGGCACAAGCGCACCGCCCACAATGCCTACATTGAGCAGCCCCGATGCTTCTTCAGTATGACGACCCAAGCCTGCAACGGCCAGGGTAAAGATGGTCGCAAACATGATAGAGTTCATCAGCCCCACGGCTAGCAGGCTCCACATAGCTATTTCTCCGGTGGAGACTACCGAAATCAGCACCAGCACAACGGCTCCGAGGGAGTTGAAAGCCAGCAGTCGGCCCGGGTTGAACTTATTGAGTAGGTAAGCGCCCAGAAAGCGTCCTACCATGGCCCCGCCCCAGTAGTAGGCTACCTTGTCGCCGGCTACCTTGGGGGAGAGGCCCATCACATCCGGCAAGTGCAAATAGCTCACAATGTGCGAGCCAATGGCTACCTCACCTCCCACGTAAGCGAAAATGCCAATCACTCCGAATACCAAGTGGCGGTAGTGCCAGGCGCGGCGGTTGGGGTCTTCCTCGCTTTGAGTGTGCGCAATTACGGGTAGCTTGAGCAGGCCCAGCAGGATGCTAATCACAATCAGCACGGCCCCAATGCAGAGGTACGGAATCTGCACGGCTTTCACGTCGATAGCTGCCGCGGAGGCCGGCGTATCCAAGTCGGGCAGATTAGACAGAATCAGGCCGAGCCCAGTAGGGGCGCCACTGTAGTACCCAAGGAGTTAAAGGCCTGAGTAAGCGTGAGACGGGCCGGCGCCGATTTGGCGGGCCCCAGAATAGCCACGTAGGGGTTGCCGGCTACCTGCAGCAGCACAACGCCCGTAGCCAACACAAACAGCGCCCCCAGGAATAGGCTATACGCGCGGCTCTCGGCAGCCGGGTAAAACAGAAAGGCGCCAAGCGCGGCTACCAGAAAGCCCACGAGCATGCCACCTTTATACCCAATGCGCTGCACTAGCTTGCCCGCCGGAATACCCATCACGAAGTAGGCCCCGAAAAAGCAGAGGTTGATGAGGTTGGCCTGGGTATAGCTCAGGTTGAAAATGGCTTTCAAGTACGGTATCAGGATGTCGTTCAAACAGGTGATAAAGCCCATCATGAAGAACAAGACCGTGAGCGAAGCTAGGGCGGAGGTGTAGCGTGGGGTTTCGCCACCTACGCTAGAGGCAGAAGCAGTAGGCGGAGACTGAGAAATGGGAACGGCCATGAAATGGAAGGAATGAGGGATACAATGTGACGAAATGGAAAAATGGGTGCCATGATCGTCAGAAACCCAGAAGGGCCGGTCCGCTCCCCTATTAGCAAACCGGCCCCGGGGTGCCTCACCAGTCTAGCGAAACGGATGAGGTAAGACTACGTCACTGCTACTTCGTGATGAGGTTGAGAAGTAGTAGCACCTGCGAGTAGAAACTATCTCTTAAGCCAGACAATGTTTTCGCCCGTCAGTAGGCTGAATTGTAGTACAGCTTGGGCAGGTCGTTAGGACTAGCGCACCAAATATATTCGCCCATCTACAGAGAAAACAAACGGTAAAAACACGGTTTCTAGGCTGATTTTACCTATTTATACGCCTACAGCACACGTGCAACCAGCGGTTTTGAAAGGGTGGGTTAGCGCTATAAGTGTGCACTCACTATGTGGTAAGCAGATAAGAAACAATGAAAAATTGCGCCTTAACTGCTCAAGTACTCTACAGTACGGCTTCCGGCTTCGATGGCTCGGAGCCGGAAGCCGGTACTGTAGGCCGTCTAGTAGCCTGGGTTTTGCTGTAGTTGTGCGTTGTTGTTAATTTCTGCTTGCGGTAAAGGAAACAGCAAGTAGTTAACGTCGCTCCGATTTAGATTCTGTTGAATTAGGTTCAGGGCAGTTACTGCGTGAGCACCGGGTTCGGCTTGGTTATGGCGGGCATAGCGGAGCAGGTCATACCAACGCTCTCCTTCAAATGCTAGCTCCAAACGACGCTGGCGGTCAATCTCATCGCGCATTGCCTTCTTACTAGCGTATTGCGGCGATGTAGTTGTAAGTGCTTCTAGTCCGGCACGGGTACGGATTAAGTTTAGCTTTGCTAATACATCAGCTGAAGGACCGCTTTGCTCGTTAGCAGCTTCTGCATACATCAGTAGTACGTCGGCATACCGCAAAATGTAGGTATTATCGGGGCTGTTAAACGCATTTGGAGCGCCGGGCCACTTGTATACAAAGGGGCCATTGTCGTTTGCGTTGCTGTTAGTGCTGTATACAAAGCTGGCATAGTCCCGACCGGCATTGGTACGACCTACTAACGTCCAACGTTTGTCGGCATTGAGTTTACGCCCACCACCCGCTAAGAACGACGACGTATCGGCATACTGGAGTAGCTCCGCGGTAGGAATATTGAACTTAGGAAAGGAGTAGGTAGCCGGAGGCGAGGGCAAGATCAGGTCAGGCAGAATGTTGTTGCCGTCAGCATTGCCTTGGTTCTGCACTTCCAGAATAGTCTCAGGTGCCTTATTCTCGGCCGGGAAAAGACCTTTGAAGCTAGGCAACAACGAATATGTACCACTGTTGATTACCTTATTGGCAGCCGTTACGGCTTCTCCCCACTGCCGTTGCGTCAGGTGTACCTTGGTTAGCAGAGCATTTACCGCCCCTTTCGTGATGCGATTGGGGTTAGATGCAGGAGCTAAACCATCGGCAGTGTTCAGATCAGCAACAATCTGGGCGTACACCGCTTCGGATGAAGTGCGCGGTAGGGCAATAACCGATGGATCACCAGTTTCAGTTGGGGCTAAGCGAAGCGGTACGGCACCGTAAAGTCTTACCAGGTTGTAATAGTGCAGAGAGCGTAGAAAATAAGCCTCCCCCAGAATCTGGTTTTTACGCTCGGTTGGCATTGATACGTTTGGGACGTACTTAAGAATGGCATTCGCCCGGTTGATACCCAGGTAGGAGTCGCGCCAGATGTTGCCTACTTGGCTCGTCGTAGGCGTCCAGTTAATGCGGTCCAGTGTGGTTACGTCGCCGTTGGTGCTAGTGCAGTTATCGGAGGGCATCTCGCCCACAGTAATTAGGTCTTGGCTGTAAAGGCCAGTGGCTTGCAGAGCATCATACGCTGCAGTAAGGGCTGCCTCCGCATCATCGGCGCTCTGAAAGAAGTTTTCGGGCGCAATAGTAGGAAGCGGTTGTTTATCAAGTACGTCGCAGCTGCTCAGCAGAGCAAGAGCAAAAACGGGGATGAGTATCTTTTTCATGGGATGAGAGAGGCTCGGCTTAGAAAGAAGCGTTTAAGCCAATGGTGTAGGTGCGGGACTGAGGATACACGCCAAAATCACGGCCGAAGCCAGTGGAAGAGAAGGGGTCAGCACTTACTTCGGGGTCGTAGCCAGTGTAGTCGGTCCAGGTGATTAGATTCTGGCCGCTTACGTAGATGCGGAGGCTGCTAACACGCACTTTATTAATTAGGCTTGTGGGTAGTGTATAACCCAGTGTCACGTTTTTAAGGCGAACATAGCTGCCATCCTCAATCCAGCGCGAAGAAAGGCGTCCGTTGCCATTAGGGTCGTTAAATACAGCCCGTGGAATGTCCGTATTAGTGTTGGTCGGCGTCCAGCGGTCCAGCACTGTAGTGAGTTGGTTTACTGGGCCAGTGAGCGACTCCAGCGCCTGACGGTTGGCGTTATAAATGTCGTTGCCAAAGCTGCCTTGGAAGAACACACTCAGGTCTATGCCCTTAAAAGCAAAGGTGTTGGTGACGCCGCCTTGAGCCTTTGGGTTCGGATTGCCGATGATGGTGCGGTCGTCGTTGTTGATCTTGTTGTCACCATTCACATCCACGAAGCGAATGTCGCCGGGCTGAGGGTTGCCGGGTTGCGCAGGAGCAGCTGCAATTTCATCCGCAGACTGAAAAATTCCCTGCACCTTATGGCCGTAAAATACCCCTAGTGGTTGTCCTACCTGGGTTATGCTGCTACCATTGATAATAGTGCGCGAAACCTGCTGGTTTTGATCATTAGCGAGCGTGCCTAGGTCCAGCACCTTGTTGCGGTTCATGGACAGGTTTAGGTTGGTATTCCACGAGAATCCGCCATTCTGCCCTTCTACGTTGACCGTGTTGAGCGCAAACTCAAGACCTTTATTTTCTACCGACCCAACGTTCTGAATGATATCGAGCACTTGTGCACCTGTGCTCTGCGGGAGGGGTACGCTCAGCAGCAGATCATTGGAGCGCTTGCGGTAAGCGTCAACGTTGAGTGTTAGCCTGTCGTTGAACAGGCCAAAGTCAACGCCCACATTGTATTGATTTGACGTTTCCCACTTCAAATCACGGTTACCAATGCGGTCAGGACGAATACCCCCCTGAATTGTGCCGGCGCTACCCGTGTAGTTAGACCCTACACTGTAGGAGCTAAACGTTTGGTAGGTATACCCTAACTCCTGGTTGCCGTTGATACCGAAGCTGCCTCTCAGTTTCAAGTCTGAAACTGGACCAGATTGAGGGAAGAAGCTTTCCTTGGAGATGCGCCAGCCCAACGCTACGGCCGGGAAGTACCCGAAATGATCGGCAAAGCGGCTAGTACCATCTCTACGCACGCTCAGCGTGGCTAAGTAACGCTCGTCGAAATTGTAGATAGCTCGGGCAAAGAGGCTAGTCAGACCCCATTCTTCCTCGTAGCTGCTCGTGCCCAAACGCTCCGTGCCGCCCGATAGGTAAGGAACTGCGTTCGATGCGTATCCGCGTACGGAGGCGTTCGAGGCGAAACGGTTGGACTCTTGCACCGACTGTCCCGCCAGTAATTGTAGGTTGTGCCTATCCCCTAGTGAGGGGTTGTAGGTCACGGTATTTTCCCAGAGCCAAATGGCCTGCTGAGTGGTACCAGTGCGGCCGCTTCCGCGTGTAGAAGCATCTGCGCGGGAAGTGCCGGGGTAGTCGCGGGTAATAAACTCGTTTTCCAGCTGTGTGCGGAAATCGAGACCTAACGATGACCGGAATTTTAGGTTCTTGAGAATGTCATATTCGCCATACAAGTTGCCAATCACTTGGTAGATAAGCGCCTTGTTACTGGTTTCCAGCAGGTTGCCAACGGGGTTGTCGGACAGTGAGAATGGGTTGAGACCATACGCACCATTGGCATCCCGCACCGGAATAGTTGGAATCTGAGCCAGTGTGCCAAGTACTGTGCCGGAGTTACCAAGGCCCAGTTCGCTACGCACGCTACCGTTGGTGTTGGTGCGACTCATATTCACATTGGTACCAACTCTCAATTTGGTGCCTGCCTGCTGATCAAAGTTTAGTTTGAAGTTAAAGCGGTCAAAGCCCGAGTTTTGGATGATGCCATCCTGCTTGAAGTAGCCGCCTCCCACATAGTAATGGGTTTTGTCGGTGCCGCCACTGATGTTCAACTGGTAGTTCTGAATAGCAGCCGAGCGGTACACTTCGTCCTGCCAATTTGTATCGTACGGGGGCAGATCATTTAGGTCAGGATAGCCAGGAGCAGCGCCTCCGTTGATTTGCGACTCATTATAGTATTCTGCAAACTGGCGCGCGTTCAGCACGTCCAGTTTCTTTCGAATCTGCTGAACTCCGTAGTAGGCATTGAAACCCACTTGAGGCTTGCCCGTACGGCCTCGCTTCGTGGTGATAACTACTACGCCATTTGCTGCCCGGACCCCATAAATAGCAGCAGCAGCACCATCCTTCAGGATATCAATCGACTCAATATCGGCTGGGTTAAGAGCATTGAGGGGGTTAGGCTTCTGGTTGCCTACACTCAGCTCTCGGTCGTAGGTGGGCAGTACAGGTACGCCATCAATGACGTAGAGAGGCGAGTTGCCACCTGTAATGGAGCTGTTGCCACGGATTTGAATGTTGATACCTGCACCGGGAGCACCGGAAGGAGCAACTACCTGAACACCAGTTGCCTGACCCTGTAGAGCTTGGTCAAAGCCAGCTACTCTCTGCCGCTCAATTTGTTCTGACTTTACCGAAGCTACTGAGGTAGTTACCTCCTGGCGAGATAAGGTGCCGTAGCCTACAACGACTACTTCACTGAGCGCTTTAGCATCCGTCTCCAGGTTAACAGTTAGGCCACTTGTTGCGCCTGTGACGGGAACCTCGCGGCTTTGGAAGCCGATGGAGCTGAACACGAGCGTGCTGCCCTCTGGTACATTGAGGGAGAAGGTGCCATCACCCGCCGTAGACGTACCAATGGTGGTGCCCTTCACTACTACCGTTACGCCTGGCAGGCCTTCGCCACCCGAGGTTACGCGGCCCGAAACGGTAACGTCGGCCAGGGCTTGGGTGCCGGCTGCGGCCCGCGGACTAGCGGTAGCCTGCCCCATTAGCACGTAATAGTTTGGGCGCAGCTTCTTGAACGTTAACTCTGCCTGGGGCAATACTTGCGTGAGCTTCTGATCGAGCAGCGCCGCGCCCGTTTGGGGCAGCACGCGTTTGCTACCTACTAGGTCGCTTTCATAGAAGATAGTTACGCCGTATTCGGCTTCCCAGCGGCCCAGTAAGTCTTTCAGCAGTACCGATTCTACTGGGGAGGTAGTAGTAGACTGATGAGCGACGGCATTGACGGCTAGGAGTTGTGCGGAAGCAGCAGGTGCCGGCAGCAGGAGCACTGCAGCCGATAGGGCCGTAGTGCAAGCCAAGCCGCCGCCCAAACGGGTAGGGGTGTTGTCCATGGTTAGGGTTGGTGGGAAAAAGTGTGAAACCCGGGGTAGCACGGTGGGAAACCAGCTAGCGGGTTGGTGAAGCAGAAAGGATCAGGCGGTTTTCTTGGCGCTCAGCTTTCAAGTGGAAGGTTTCTTCTAGCGCAGCTAGTAGAATTGTAAGGTCTGCCACGGGCACCGTGCCCGTCATGCGGCGCTGGCGCAACTCGGGTGTGGCAACCTCTACTTCCAGGCCATAAGTATCGTGGAGGCGGGTGGCTAGCTCCTCCATGGTGGTCTCGTTCAGCACCAGCCGGTCGTCTTTCCAGGCCGAGTAGGTGTCGGGCTGCACGGGTTTGTGCACTAGCTTGGTGGGGGTGGCATCGTAGGTTTCTACCAGTTCGCCCGGTTTCATTAGCACGTCGGGCCGCTGGTCAGCAAAGTCTACCCGCACCTTGCCCGAGAGGAGTACCACGCGCGCCTGCTCATGGCGGCGGTACACCGTAAACTTGGTGCCTAGCACTTCCACCTGCAGGCCGGCCGAAGTATGCACAATAAACCGTTGGTTGTTAGGCTGGTGATGCACGGAGAAATAGGCCTCTCCATCCAGCCATACCTCCCGCGGCTGTTCCTGCGACGATGGGGCAGTATAACGCATTGTAGAGTGCGCGTTTAAGGTCACCACCGAGCCATCAGGTAAGTGTATGGTGCGGGTCTGGCCGTAGGGGGTTGCGTATTCAGCCGCCGGAGCAGGAGAAAGGTGGGCCTGCTGCCACCACAGAGCGCCACCCGCTAATGTAGCCACCGTAGCTGCGGCAGCAGCCCAGTTGCGCCACCGGAAGCCACCACGAAGCGGCTCGGCTGAAGCTTCTTCGTCCTCGAAGCCCAACTGCTGATGCAGGCGTTGTAACAGGGCTTCGTAGTTGGGTTCTGGTAGGGCTGTGGGCGCGGGAGCGTGGTCCAGCGTATCCCAATGTTCGCGCATCCAGTATTCTGCCACCAACTGATTAGCAGGCGTCAGGAGCCAACTCTGTACCGCCGCAGCTTCTGCGGGAGTTACTTCGTTGTTTAGGTAGCGAGTAAACGTGTTTTTATCAATAGCAGGCAGCGACATGAACAGTGGCTGAGTAGAGCAGCTGGTGAGTAATACACTCTACTCGCCGGCTACCCTGATTGGGGAATGAAAAAAAGTGGCGGAAAAATGAAAAAAGGGCTCTGGCGTGTGCCTAGAGCCCTTTTAAAAGCAAAATATTTTTGCGGTGAGCAATTACTAACGGCCTATCTTAGCTTGCTGGTCTGCTCTCACCGGTAGATTTCAGGAAACGCCAATAAACTAGACGTAGTCCAGGTGAGCAAGAGGGTACTACTTCGTCAGAGTACCAAAAGAAGTAGGGGAACTACAACTAAGAGCGTGCCGTGGGTCTGGAAATACTGGCGCAGGAAATGTAAGGCCTGGGCCATTTGGGTCTCTACCGTCTTTACTGAGATGTTTAGCTCCTGGGCTATTTCTGCGTACGAAAGTCCCTGCTGCCGACTGAGCGTGAAAATGTGCCGCCGCTTAGGCGGTAGCTTATCTAGCGCCGATAGGTACAGCGTTTCCAACTCAGCAAAGGCCACGTCGGTTTCCGTGCCTTGGGCAGTAGGGCGACCTGCCAGCATTGCATACTCCTGGTATACTAGCTGGTGCCGAGCGTGGCGCAACTGGTTCAGAATGGCATGGTGAGCCACCGTAAACAGGTAGCCTTTCAGGGGTACGTCCTCGCGCAGGTCATAGCGCTTTTCCCAGATTTTCAGGAAACACTCCTGTACAATCTCCTCCGCCTCCGGGCCCGACTTTAAGTAGCCGTAGGCAAAGCGATACACCCGGCTGCTGTACTGCCGAAAAAGGGCATCGAATGCCCGGCTATCGTCTTGTTTAAGGCGGTGCAGCCAGTCTAGCTCAGAAGAATGGTCCCGGGCAACTTGCAACGGCGGAGAACTTAGAATAAGAACTAAATATACGGTTTTTGGCTAAGTACAGAGTTAGAAACCAATTGGCTGTAGCACCAGAACCAAGTGCCTACTACTGGCAGGACGATGCCTCTAAAGCAAAGGCAGATGTTCTCGTAGCCTTTCCCGTAGCAATTCTACTAAGACATGATCAAGAAATTGAAATTTATCGGGAATCCGCAACGTAACCACAGCCTTACCGGCTAGCTCCGAGCCATACTTTTGCCGCAAGATGTCGGCATGCTTGCGCTCCATTACAAATACGACATCGGCCCAGCCTAAATGGCCCGCCGTAACGCGCACCCGTGCTCCAGGCTCTGTACCTGCCGAGCGGGCTACGTAGTGGGCATGGCCGTCGAACAGGCGCTCGGCCGTGAGACTGCGCCAGCGGTTCTGGCTACAGATGAACAGAAGTTGCTGGGTAGATTGCATAAGTATTACTAGGGGTAAATGCTAAGCAGCCGACTGGGTAGCCCCGCCAATGACAGGTGCCACACAACCGGCTGCTTATAGCAGTGGTGCACAGAGCACCTCTATTCTACCAAGGACACGCGCACCTTGCGACCCTTAATTTTGGCTCCTGTTACACGCTGGGCCACTTCTTGAGCCTGAGGGCGCGGTACGGCTACGTAGCTGTAGTGGTCGAATACCTCAATGTGACCAACGGCCTCGCGCTCTAAGCCGCCGTGGGCCACAAACGTACCCACCAAATCGTGGGCGCTGACCTTGTCCTTGCGTCCTGCCGATACGTGTAGGGTTACGTTCTCGGGGCGAGGAGCCTTGGGCGCGGCGGGAGGAAGCTTGGGGGCGTGCATCGCCTTCCACTGAATGCCCGCTGCTACGGGCCACTTCTTCACTAGCGCCTGCTCTTTCTCCGTGGCTAGGATGTGGGCAGTACCTTCGGCCCCGGCGCGGGCGGTGCGGCCGGCCCGGTGCTGAAAAGCATCAGCTTTGTCAGGTACATCGTATTGCACCACCGTATCGAGTTCCGTTACGTCGATGCCGCGCGCGGCTACGTCGGTAGCTACTAGTACTTGGCTAGAGCCGTTGCGCAGCTTCATAAGAGATTTGTCGCGCTCTGGCTGGGGCATTTTGCCGTGCAGCACTTCGGCGGCTACTCCGCGGCCCTGCAGGAAGCGGGCCAGTTCGGTACACCGCTCCCGCGTGTTGCAGAAAATAAGGGCGCGGCCAGTTTCAGGCTTCTGCAGGATGTGAAGCAACGCGGCGGGTTTCTTCTCCACCGGGCCCGTGTGGCCCAATAGCGTCAGGTTTTCGGGTAGCTCATCGGTATCTTCGCCAGCGTTAACCACGCGGGGGCGAGTCAGGTTTTTCCGTATCAGTTCCACCACTTTGTCTGACATCGTAGCCGAGAAGAGCAGTGTTTGGCGACGACGGGGCAGGCGCTTTACAATTTCAACCAACTCGTCCTGAAAGCCCAATTCCAACAGCTTATCTGCCTCGTCCAAAATCAGCACTTTTAGCTGATTGGGAATGATGGTGCGGCGCTCAAAGTGGTCGAGCAAGCGGCCGGGAGTGGCCACTACAATGTGAGGAGCCTGCTGGAGAGAGGCCGCCTCGTCGCGGAAGGCGTGACCACCATAGAAAGCTGCCACGCGCAGGTTGGGTAGGAATTTGCCTAGCTTCTTGAGGGCGTCGCGCACCTGCAGGGCTAGTTCGCGGGCTGGTACCAGTACCAGAATCTGCATGGCATCGAGCTTCACGTCCACTTGGTGCAGCACGGACAGGCCATAGGCGGCCGTTTTGCCCGAGCCAGTGGGTGCCTGACCTACCACATCCTGTCCGGCCAGTGCCATTGGGATTACCTGCTCTTGCACGGGGGTAGGAGCGGCAAATTGCAGCTCATCCAGGGCTTGCAGGAGTTCAGGGGCTAGGCCCAGAGAGGTGAAGGTAACAGCAGTCGAAGTCATAACGCGGTGTATTTCCCACAAAGGTAGCGGTAATGTGGGAGCAGACCACGCCGCGCCCGTAGGAGGTAACCGTGGTAGCGCCCGCTCCGCACGGAGCCGCCGTTTATGCAGGGCCAGTAGTGGTATCGTAAAGCGTTGTGCGCGGCCCAGCCCCTAGTGCTCTTCTTCAATATCAACCAGCCGGTAGCGTACTGCTGATTTCTTGGGCCGGATGTCCATGCCCACAAAGTGTGCATAGGCTTTGGTAAAGCAGGCACCGAAGTAGAAAATCATGGCCGAGTAAAATACAAACAGCAGCACTAGTACAATGCTGGAAGCCGGACCGTAAATAGGCCCCAGGTTGCGGGGTACCAGCAGAAGCCCCAGCACGTTTTCACCCAAATCGATTAGTACGGCCGTGAGGAGGGCCCCGCGTAGCACGGCAGGGCGGGGTACCTTAGCACTACTAAGGTTGCGAAACGTAACCCCAAACCAGGCGGCCAGAATCAGCAACGACATGATTTGGTTGATGACACGAAACAAGTAAAAGCCAAACGTCGCATCAAAGTCGCGCACGTAGTCGGCCAGGAAAGCCAGAGCGGCGTCCGAGAGAAAGGCAAACATGGACAGAACCGCCGTGGCTAGCAGTACCCCCAAGGAGCGAGTACGTTCCTTCAGCAGCTTGGCAAAGCGGCCGGTGCTGCGCCGGGGCCGAATCTGCCAGAGCTGGTTCAGAGAATTTTGAATGACCCCAAACAGCGTGGTGGCAATAAAGAGCAGGAACACAAAGCCCAGCCAGGTAACTAAGCGGCTACGCTGCACATTGGTCACATTTTGCAAAATCTGCTCTACCAAACCCGCTGCCGGAGCGCCCAGCAAGTCAGAAAGCTTGGTAAGCAGCCGCCCGCGCACCGCCGTTTGGGTATAGAGTACCCCCAGCACCTGCACGAAAATGATGACGATGGGAGGCAGCGCAAACGTGGTGAAGAACGCCGTAGCCGCACCCAGCCGTAGCGGGTCATTGGCCCCAAACTCGCGGGCCGCGCGGCGCAGAAGAATTAGCAATTCCGTCCAGACGGTACGGCGGGGGTGGGCCGACTCGTGTACTTTTGTCATCGGGGGCACGTACTACCTGCGGTGCAGCACCGGGGCGTTACGAAGGTACTACCCCGCACCGGTATACTGGCTACCCTTGCCCTTACTTTCCTGCTTCCGTGTCTCAACCGCCCGTGCCCCCGCCCGTTTCTGCACCCTCGCCCAACTGGTTCCGCCGCCGGATAGTTGACCCACTGCGGGGCCTGCTGCGCCAAGGGCTAACCCCGCACCAGCTGGCTCTCACTATTGTGCTTGGCTCGGCGTTTGGAGTAGTACCCGTGCTAGGGATTACTACCCTGCTCGCCACGGCTACCGCCGTGCGGCTGCGCCTGAATGTGGCGGCCACTCTGCTAATTGCGCACCTGTGGAGCCCGGTGCAGCTGCTGCTGATTATTCCATTAATGCAGCTGGGTGCCCGCCTGTGGGGGGGCAGTGCTGAGCCACAGTTGTCGTTAGAGAAGCTCCGCTACTTATTTGCCCACGATGGTATGGGTGCCGTGCGTCTGCTCTGGCAGGCCATCGTAGGCGGGTTAGCGGTATGGGCCGTGGTAGCCGTACCGGTGGGGGTGGCTCTGTACTTCGTGCTGCGCCCCATCCTGAGCCGGGTGATGGCTCGGAAGGCGGCGCTACCCCAGGATGAATAACGATACGGCTTGCTCTACCATGCAAAAGCCCCCACACCCTTGGTAAGTGCGGAGGCTTTTTGTACTACGTGTGCAGCTGCAACGTGCCAGGGCTAGGCGCGCTGGTACACGGGCTCAGTAGAAAGAAGATACTGAATAAGAGGCTCCTCCGAGTTGGGATCAATCAGCATTAGGTCCACAAACTGGGCTTCACCAATGTTGCCCTGAATGATGGGGCCAAGCTCTTGCAGGAAAGCTGGGTCTTGTTCCTCCGTGTGGAAGGCCAGCAACAAACGGCGCTCCGCCGGGTTTTGCTGCATCTGCATCTCCGCTAGGTAGATAGCCTGGATATGCGAATTGCCAGCGGCGTAGGTGCGTAGACCCTCTTTCAGGGCTACGGGTTCCTCAGCGGGCTGGTTGAGGGCCACCTGCATGTCTTGGGGAGCAGGAGCATCAAACAACTGGCCTGCCAGCAGCGCATTGATTTCATCGGCGGCTAGCAGCTTGCCAGCTTGGGAGAAGGGGTTCAGCGCGCACTCAGCGCCTTGCACCATGGTAAAGAAATCATGGCCGCGCAGGCGCATGTATGTTACGCTACCCTCGGGCACGGCTCCACTATCAAAGATACGCTCCACGGCCGTGAACACCGGAATTTTACCGTCGTTGAGCACTTGCAGCTGAATCTCCATACCTTCGGTAGGAGTGATTTCGCCGGGCTCCATATCCTCCTTGGGGGCCATTACTACTACCACCTCTTCGCCTAGCAAGGCCTGGTAGAAAGGGCTACGGAACTGGGGCTCGGTAGCAGCTTGGAGCAGCAGTTGTTCCAGGATGTTCTGGGGCTGGAAAGCCGAGAAATCGGGCTGCGGGGGCATGGGGATGGGCGGCGACTGAGGCAGTGGCGGCACGGGTGCCGGCGCGGGAGGCGCTGGCATTTGGTAATTGGAGCCCTTGTAGCGCGGACCGCTCGACTTGTCGTCGGTAGTAGGCGCCGCAGCGGCAGGGGTAGGAGTGGCAGAAGAAACTGCGGGGGCGGGAGTAGGGGTAGGAGCAGGGGCCGCGGCAGCGTCCTCGGGTTTCTTTTTCAGGAAGTCAAACAGACCCATAACAAAACATACAGATGAAGGTGCAAGCTAAAAAGGTTTGCCGGAAGATGCATAGCCTGATGACTGCAGATCTACCATACTCATAAGAAAACCCAGGCGGCAGGGCCAGAATGTTGCCGCACCACCTGAGTTTGTCGCCCGCTCAGGAGCAGCTACTGCCCGTCGGAGCCATTGCAGCTTTGCAGCAGCTCGGAGGCTTCCCGGATAGTGTAGGACTTATTTTTATTGCCCCAGTTCTGCTGCACAAAGTTGAGCAGGTTGGTGATCTGGGAGTCCGTCAGGTCGTCGTGACCAGGCATGACCTGGTTGTAATCTACTCCGTTGACCACGAGCGGACCTTTTTGGCCTTTCCGAATTAGGCAGGGCAGCTCGGCGCGGTGCTGGGCGATATAGTCGGCGCCAGCTACGGGCGGAATGAGGCGCTCAAGGCCCTGCCCCTGGTCGCCGTGGCAGCTAGCGCAGTGGGTGGCGTAGAGCTGGGCGCCTTCGTTGCGGCGCTCCGTGAAGCAGCCACTCAGCCCCAGCCCAACGCCTACGCAGGCCACGGCTGCTACTACGCTACGCCCCAGAAGCAGCGGCCAGCGGTTCATTTAGCGGCTACGTTTTGCTGGGTTTGCTCTTCGCGCAGCAGCTTCGGCAAGTCGGCAATTAGGCGGTCAACTTGCTCTTTCACCATGCCATCATATACGCCCCGCACGCGGCGGTGCGAGTCAATCAGGGCAAAGGCGCCATCGTGCGAGTAGCCACCCGCCGCCTGCTTGTCTATCTGGGCTCCCGACATGTAAGCGTGAGCGAGGTGAAAAACGGTGTCTTGCGGGGCCGTGGCAAAATGCCAGCGCGACGCGTCCTTGATGCCCAACCGCTCGGCGTAGTCGCGCAGCACCGAGATAGAGTCGTGGCCTGGGTCGATGGTGTGGCTTAGAAAGAGCACGTTGGGGTTGCCCTCAAAGGCTTTATACACGCGCAGCATCTCGCTTTGCATCTTGGGGCAGATGCTTGGGCAGGTAGTGAAGAAGAAGTCGGTAACGTAGACCTTTCCCGCGAAGGTTTGGTTATTGATGGGCTGTCCCATCTGGTTGGTTAGCTGAAAGTTCGGAACTGGGTCCGGGAGGGTATCCGTAGGAGAAGTAGGCTCTGAGTGCCTGATGCCCAGAATAGGCAGGCGCTCTGCCTCCTCCGCTTTCTTGGAAGAACAGGCAAAAGGAACCAAGCTGCCGGCCGCCAGCAAGGCGCCGAGAGCCAGGGTGCGCAGGGAAGTTGAGGCTGAAAGGGTAATACGCATTAGCGGGGTGATGAAGTGGAAGGAGCTGCTTCGAGCAGGCGGCGGGCCGAGTCGAGACTGGTGCGAAACAGGTGCCCAACGGAGTCGATGCGCTGCTGCTGAGCGGCATAGTAAGCGAGGCGTCGGTCTACCGTCACGGAGTCGGCCGGTTTGCGATACTGGTGCATCCAGTCTAGCATGCCCGCATTGGCCGCTACCAGAGCGCGGCGGTGTCGGCCGGCCGCTACGGTGTCGGCGCCGGGCGTTTTTTGCAGCTGCTGGCGAAGCGCATAGACTTGGTCCATCTGTGCCATTAGCTCGTCGTGGCGAGCTAGCAGCGCTTTTTCGGCCGCTTCGGCTTTTTGCTCTTCACTTTGCAGGGAGAGGCAGCCTGGTAGCGTTGAGGCCAGTAGCACGGCTGCTAGTGGCAGGAAAAGGAGGCGGGATACTTTCACGGCGCAAAGGTACGGCCCGAAGCGTGATGCGCCCATGAAGCGCAACAGGAATTGCTAGTGTACCAGCATCGCTTGCCCATCGGTAGACACGAGGGTGGTGCCGATAAGCCGGCGGCCCAGCAGCAGAATGCCCAGGGCCAGCACGGCCGAGGTAGCCATGATTGCCACCATGGGTACAGCCGTGTTGGTGTTGAACAGGCTGACGCCCAAGGAAGCCAGGCGCCCACGGCCATTTGGGTGGCACCCATGAGTGCAGCCGCACTACCCGCATTTTTGGAGAAAGGAGCAATAGACAGGGCCGCTGCATTGGGGTTGGCCAGACCCATACAGCATAGAAACAGGAAGAGCATGACAATGGTGCCCGTTACGCCGAACCACCCTTGGCTAGCGCCCAGTAGAAATACCAGCCCAATAACCGATTGGCAGGCAATGGCAACTAGCACAATTTGCTCGCTGCGGTAGAAGCGTAGCAGCACGTGTTCACTTGGCTAGCCCCAATGAAGCCCACGGAAAGGCCCGCGAAAATCCAGCCGTATACCTGGCCACTCACCCGGAAAATATCCATGAATACCAGCGGAGAGCCCGATACGTAGGCCAGTAGCCCGCCAAAGGTCATGGCCCCGGTGAGGGCGTAGGTGAAAAATTGGGGCTCTCGCAGCACACTGAAGAACGTAGTCAGGATGGGGCGAGGATGCAGGGAATAGGTAGGGTCGGGCGCGTAGCTTTCGGGAAGCCAGAAAACGGCCGCTACCAGCAGCAGCGCCCCCATGGCAAACAGGGCCACAAACACCGACTGCCAGCCGAATCCCGCCACTAAGTAGCCGCCCACCGTGGGTGCCAGCATGGGCGACACGCTAATGACTAGCATCAGCAGGGAAAATACCTTGGGGCTATCCTGCACCGGAAACAGGTCGCGCACCATGGCTACTGCCGCCACCGTGGCAGCGCAGCTACCCAGGGCTTGCAACAGGCGTAAGGCAATCAGGCGTCGATGCTGTGGGCCAGGTAGCAGCCTGCCGACGCTACCACGTACAGCACAAGGCCCACGTACAGGGGCTTTTTCCGGCCAAAACGGTCGAGTAAGGGGCCGTATAGTAGCTGACCTGCCGAGACGCCTACGAAGAAGCTAGACAACGATAAGGCCACCCGGGCTACCGTGGTATGCAAGTCTTTTGCAATAGCCGGGAAGCCCGGCAAGTACATGTCAATGGAGAAGGGACCCAGCGCCGATAGGGAGCCGAGAATCAGAATGAGGAAGAAGTACCGCTGTTTGGTCATGCGTGTTAAGTAGCTCCGGCCCGCGTGGACGTAGCTCCTACAAGCCGTAGCCGGGGAAATGTTGGAAACCCAGGCAGAAATTTTTTCTGACGGGCCTACTGCCGAGCTACCTCAACTGAACACTAGGACGCAAGCTAGTGCTACTGCCGCCGCCCGGGCCGCTGCGACGATTCCCGGATAAGTAAGTCGGGCTGGAGCACTACGCGGCGGGGCGAAAAGGCGCTGCTTGTCTCGTCGCGCATTTCCAGAAACAGGCGCACCGCCGACTGCCCCATCTGCTCGCACCGCTGGTCGACGGAGGTGAGCATGGGCTCGGTGAGGGAGGTAAAGGTTTCGTTGCTGAAGCCTACCAACGCTATATCGGTGGGCACGCGCAAATGGTGGCGCTTCAGCTCCTGCAAGGCGCCCACCACGGAAAAGTCGCTGGATGAGAATACAGCGTCGGGGCGCTGGCGTAGGGCCAGCATCTGCTGCATGCCCCGTACGCCGTCCTCCTGGGTCATGTCGCAGTAGAAAACCAGTTCTTCCTCTACCGGGAGGCCAGCCTCCAACAGAGCATCAATGTAGCCCTGGCGGCGGTGCTTGTAAATGTTCAGGTATTGGGGCCCGCCAAAGTGGGCAATCCGACGGTAGCCTTGCTGAATTAAGTGCTTGGTAGCTTGGTAGCCGCCTTCTCGGTCATCAATCACCACGGCACTTACGTCCAGTCCGTCCAGCACCCGGTCGAAAAATACTAGCGGAATCTCTTGCTTGCGGACTTTCTCAAAGTGCTTGAAGTCGCGCGTGGTGCGCGCCAGCGACACCAAAATGCCCTCTACCTGGGCGCTGAGCAGGGTTTCAATGTTTTTGCGCTCGTGTGCCACGTCTTCATTCGACTGGCAGATCATCACGTTGAACCCCGCCTTGGAGGCCACGGTCTCAATGCCCTTCACCACCATCGTAAAAAAGTGCCCGTCGATGTGGGGCACCATTACCCCCAGCAAATTGCTGCGGCCCTTGCGCAATCCAGCGGCCAAATGATTGGCTGGTAGTGCAATTCTTTGGCTAGCTTCCACACCTTCTTCTTGGTAGCGTCGCTGATGCTGGCTTTATCGCTCAGGGCGCGCGAAACGGTAGAAACGGACACGCCCAATTGGCGGGCCAGGTCGGAAATGGAAGCTTTGTTGCGTGACAAATTCGTGGGGGTTAGCAGAACATGAGAGCACAACTGCTTGCGCAAATAGTGTGCAACTATTTGCGCAAACGTACGCATAGATTTCGAGGTAGGGCGGGGCAGGTACAGTAGCCAGGGTGCCGCCCTACCTCGAAATGCAACCCGCGGCTTTAGGGGAGAGGCTGCGGCGTGTAGGTAGGGCCTTGGCAGCGAGGGCCCTGGGCCGTCCAGGCTAGCTTATCAATGCACAACTGCCGCTCTTTCATACCAGTATCCCAGGCGTGGTACACCAAGTATTCAGTTTTTCCATCGGGGCTGAGTACGTGCGAGTGGTGGCCGGGGCCGCGTACATGGCCTGCTACCGCGTGCAATACCCGGGGGCCTTTCTCCGCGCCAGCATCAGAGTAGGGGCCTAAGATGGAGTTCGCAACGCAGTAGTCTACGCCGTAACGCGGGGTTAGGAAGTTGGCCCCGCTGTAAAAGCAGTAGTACTTACCGCCGTGTTTGCGCACGAAGGGGCCTTCCAGCGTATGCCACTCCGCAAAGGTTTTGTTGTCGTAGAGGGGCATGGTCCGGTTCTTCTCAAATACCGTCCAGTCGTGGCGGGCCCGCATTACCGTGCGGCTTTCGCCTGCCAGCCGGGTCATGTCGAGGAGGCGGTCCACTACAAGGCCGGTTCCGGGGCGGTACCCGTTGTCGGTGTCAATGAAGTCGCGGGCGTAAAACAGGTACCATTGCCCATCGGTATCCTGGAAGGGATGGGCATCAATGGTAAACTTGCTGGCAGGTACATCCATCAGGGCTACTTGTTGGTAGGGCCCCTGGGGCGTTTTGCTGGTAGCCACGTGCAGGCGGTGGCCCACGCTGGCTCCAATGGCACCGCCACCCATAGAGTAGTACATGTAAAATGTGCCATCGTGGTATACCACTTCCGGAGCCCAGAAATCGGCTCCTTCGGCGCCGGCAGGAGGCGTTAGGGCTCCGCCAGCCGGTTTCCAGTCTACTAGGTTGCTGGAGGTGAGCACAGTAAAGATACGGCCATCGGTGGTGCGGCCCTGGCCGGTGGTGCCGAAGGCATAATAGCGGCCTTGGTGGCGCAGCACAAACGGGTCGGGAAACTGGCCGGCGTATACTGGGTTGGTGTAGGTGCGGGCGGCAGCGCAGGCGGCTTGGTTAAGGAGGGCAAGGGAGGCAAGCCCCGCAGTGGCCTGCTGCAAAAAATGACGACGAGAAGGCATGGTGATGGGAGAGTTGACGAGAAGATAGGCGAGGTCTGGGGCGAATGGGCCACGCCTGGGATACTAGGTAGGGGATGGCAGTGCTGAGCGGCAATGATTCTACTGTTAGCTTTCCAGTGACAGTGCAAGGAAGCGGTAGAGCTGCTCTGGCTGTGCTTAGCAAGACTGTCTTTTCGGGTTGTGGTGACAGCTTACGGCTTGGGCTGCTTTGCCAAGTGGGCATCCAGCATCTTGATGAAATAGCCGCCTACCACTGAGCGAGCTTGAAACCCCGACTGGCGGGCGTCGGTGGTTTCGTGCCAGTCGGTAAGGGGTACGCGGCTGGGTGAGTCGTTGGCGAATTGCCAAACGGGATTCACTAGAGCCTGGAAGTCGGCCGGGTTGTCGGCTAGCGTGGCCGTCCAGATTATCCAGTCAGATTTGGTATAGGTGCGACGGCTGTCTAAGGGCAGGCCATAGCGCTGCTGATGGTTGAGGTAGAAGGCCATCTCCTGGCGCACCACTTCTGGGGGAAAGACATTAAGCCCCAGTAGCTTGTCCCATACCAAGTTGTACTTCTGGCTCCAAGAGCCGGCGGGTTTGTCGAACGTGAGAGCATAGTGGTTTCCATCCTGGGCCATGGTTTGCCAGCGCCGGGCCATGTCGCGAGCTAGCGCTAGGTATTCGGTAGCCGTTTTTTCGTCGCCGAGTTGCCGCGCTAGCTGCCCATAGCTGGCAATACCCATGATGGCCTTCACCGAGAGGTTGGTGTTGCGGGCTAAGTGGCCGGCAAAATCGTCGGTGCTGAGCTGGTTGGCGGGGTCGAACCGTCCCGCTTCAGAAAGCCTACCCATTTGGTGAGCGTGGGCCAGTGCTGACGGGCAAAATCGGGCTTGCCATCTACTTTCACCACAGCGGCGGTCAGGATGAGCATGTTGCCGGCCTCCTCCACGGGCATGTCTTCCCCGTAGGTTTGGCCGTTGGCTAAGGGGTAGGTGCCCACGTCGTGAGCCGGGAAGTCTTTTTTCCAGCGCCCCGATTCACTGTAATCGAAGATGAAGCGCAGCAGGCCCTTGGCCAACTCGTTGTTGTAGCGCAAAAACAGGGGCGCCGATGGATACGTGACATCAACGGTGCCAATGGAGCCGTTGCTGAAGTTTTCCTTCGATAAGAACAGCACTTCGCCTTTGGGGCCGGCCACAATTTTATGAGCGGCAATGGCCTGGCGGTAGGCTAGTTGACACAGGTCGGCGTATTGCTTCCCTCCGGCGGCCAGAGCTTCGGCATACAGGCTTTTGTCGAAGGCGGTGCATTTCTGGCGCAGGCGGGAATAGTCGGCCTCAGCCGCCAGCAGGGTTTTTTCCATGGTCATGCCGGGGGCACGGCGCCACCAGCCCCGTAGGTTCTGCCCGAAATACTGCACGGCGTATTGGTCGTCGTAGCCGAGTAGCAGGTGGCGCTCCACGGCTTTACTAGCGGTGCCGAGGTCTAATACTGCGCCTAAGGCCACGCGCTGGGCGGGGCCGCTGGTGGGTTTGGTAGCAGCAGGTAAGGTGCCCGTTTTCAGGAAGGCCGTCTTCAGGTCGGGAGCTAGGCCGGTTGTGAGGCGGGTGGCGCCGGGAGCAGCCAAGTAGGCTTGGCCCCAGTCGATGCGCACGTTGTCGCCGGCCTTGCCTAGTACGGGTTGGGCCGTGGTACCTACTGCCTGCCAGCCCAGCGTGGTGGTGCGTCCCGCCTGGGTGGTTACGGCTTGGTAAGGGGTATTGCTAGCCATTGTACCCGCTTCGGTAAGCAGCATTTGCACGGCGTGGGCGCGGCCATCGGTGGGGGTGGCCGTCAGGGTTACGTAGCTGACGGGGCGGGCTACCGTTTCTAGCTCATCGAGCAGCAGCGGCGAAAGAAAGTTCAGCGTGAGCCGTACTGGGCCTGCCTCGAAGGAATAGGTAGTTTGGGTGGCCGTAACGGTTGCGCCGGTTTGGCGCGCCGCGGGCAGGTAGGGCTGGGGCAATTCCTCGTATAATCCCGCATCCAGGTGTTCGCCCCCCTGGGGGCTGGTGCAGTGCATGGCCAGCAGGTTTTCACCCTGGCGCAACGCCCCCCGGGCCGCCTCCGAAAGGGCGAAGTATTCGTAGGAGCCGTTGTAGTTTTTCTGTCTCGTGAGCAGAATGCCGTTGAGGTACACCTCCACATCATCGTCGTGCCAAAGCTGCAAGGCAAGTTTGCCCTTGGGGAGCGGGCCAGCTACTGTTACGGTACGGCGCACCCAAATATCACCTTCCGACCACGCCGTGCCTTGCAGGGTTTTGTTATCGGTGAAGGGAGCAGCGCCGGTCTTCCAGCTACTGGCGCCCGCAAAATTGGGCTTTTCCCAGCCCGCCGCCGGGGCGGTGGTGACGTACTGGGCCGTATAGGGCTTTTCCTGAACCGTGGGAATGATAGCGCGGTACTCCGGGGCGGTGCGCCCCAGCAACTGGTAGGCTTTGCCATCTACGCGTACTACGCCTTCCAGGGCCTGTGGTTCACCGGTCCAGTGGCGGGTGGGCGCCGCGGCTAGCGTATCCTGAAACGACCAAAGGCTAAAGTAGGGGTCGTGGGTGACGAGGGGGTAGGCCGGTGGGCGCAGTTGTTGGGCTTCGCTTACTACAGCAGTACAAGCCAGCAGGGCCGTCGTGCTCAGGCCAGCTAGCCGCAACCAGCCAATGCGGAAAGGAGAGAAACGCATGCGGAGTGAAAGGGGGGGATGAAAAGAGCGAGGGAAAGGAATACCCGGTTAGCGGGCCGGGCCCAGATTTACTTCTAGGTCATCTTTGGAAGGCAGGGCCGGAAAGGGAGCATGGGGCTCGGTCTGGTACCAATAGGCTACGGAAGCTACGTCGTCCTGCAAAGGGAGGTAGCGGCCGTTGTAGCGCCAGCCCAGGGCTTGAATAGTTACCCGCAAATCGGAAGCGAAGCGAATGGGGTCCGGAATGTGCCAGCGGTACATGCCAAAGCGCTGGTTGGCGCGGTAGAGGCCATCGGGCCGAATAACCTGGTGCAGGCCCGCGTAGGGCGTAGAGTATTCCTGGTATTGGCGGGTCTTTTTGTCCTCGAAATTGTAGGAGCCCAGGAAGTAGTCCTCGGTACCCGTGCCGTTGATGGTAGGAAACTGCCCATCGCCATCCAGGAAAAACTTGATTTCGCCCTCACCCCACCAGTCGTTGCTGTTTACACCCCAGGCGATATAGGTGCCCACGTATTGCCCTCGGCCCTTCACCCCGTCCAGAATAGTATAAGGTACCTTGTATTTGGTTGGGTTTTGGCGCCGAAACTGAGCGTGAAAGTACGCGGCATCATTGGGCACCTCCGTCAGCGTATAGTCTACTTGGTAGTACAGAAACATGTCCTTCTCATCAATATTCTCCAGCGTAATGCGGCACTTCTTGCGGAAAGGCATCTGCCAGTAGCAGTTGAAGGCGCTGCCCGGATTTACCGTCACGGGAATGGAGTTGAGCAACGCCGTTTCGCCCCAGCCCTGCCCGAAGAAGTCGCCTACTGGTACTTCTACCGAGGGGGTCTTCTCATCGTCCCAATACATGCGCAGAATGGCAAAGCGCCAAATGCCGGTTGGGGTGAGCCAGATGTGCTGAATGGCACCAGACCCGTCGATTTCGGCCACCACGGCGGTTTGGCCAGCTTTGATGATGATGCTTGGGCTCACCTTCCAGCCCAGGCCTAGGTCGCGGGAAGCGTTCTGGCCCGTGCCCGTAGTAGCCCGCCCGCCCTGGCCTTTGGCTCCAGTGAAATTTTCCGGGCTGATAGAGCGGGTCTTGGCGTCGGAGAGGCGGTAGAGGTTGCTCAAGTCGGAACCTAGCCCATTAAAGGTAGTTCGTTGGGCGTGGCTGAGACACGGTAAGCCCAGTAAGACCAGTAAACACAAGGTGCGTACGAGCAGCGGCATAACGGGTGGGCGGTAGGTGGGACGGATCGAGTGCGGGAATGCGTGGGCCAAGATGCAGAGAAAAATGCAAACGTTTGCATAAGTAATCCTGTAAAGTTAGCTTGCAGCGTTACTCCCGTTCTAGTATTTCTGAGTTCCGTGCTAGTAGTAGGTACTTTGCATAGGGTAAGCGCTGCTTCGTTGCCTTAGATTTGCTAACCTAGAGCGTGATGAATCTAGAACCACACTTGAAATCCTGCTTTTCAAATGTGGAAATAGTTATATACTTTGTTTGCATACACCGGCTTATGTCGCTGATTTTCTCTCTGAGAAAATATTCCTGGTACCAACTGCTTACACAATTGCAAACGATTGCATAGGTGGTAGAAACGTATTAGGTAGAGCTAGTTTTAAGTCACTGGCTTGTTGTTTTAGTTCTATTTGCCCGTCCCCCATATCCCATCCCACCATGAGAAAGTACTTACTATTTTTTCGATTGATCTTTGTGCTGCTTCTGGCCCGGCCAGTTGGCGCTCAAACCAGTACTAACCCCGTCCTGGCAGGCTACCACGCCGATCCGGAAATGAATTATTTTAATGGACGCTATTACATCTACCCCACGAGCAACGAGGGTACCGGCGGCCAAGATTTTCACGCTTTCTCTTCTGCTGACCTCACTAGCTGGCGTGATGAGGGCGTAATTTTTGACGTGGGCCCCAATGCGCCTGGGCAGATTACAACGGCTGGGCGCCCTCCGTGGTAGCCCGCAACGGCAAATACTATTTCTACTACTCAGCCGAAGTGAAAATTGGGGTGGCCGTAGGTAACAGTCCTATTGGCCCGTTCACGGACTTGGGGCGAGCTCTCATCGGCTCCGACCCCTACACCGTCGACATCATTGACCCCCACGTGTTTGTGGATGACGATGGGCAGGCCTACATCTACTACGGAGGGTCAAACGGTAGCCGGCTGGTAGCCCGCAAACTGAACCCCGACATGGTCAGCTTCACGCCGGATGCTCCGCGCGACATCACGCCCCAGAACTATACCGAAGGGCCGTATATCGTGAAGCGCAACGGCACCTATTACATGACTTACTCGAACGGCTCCTGGACCAATGCTAGCTACAACGTACAGTATGCCACCAGCACGTCGCCGCTGGGCCCCTGGACTTACCGCGGGTCAGTGCTGTCGTCGGATGCGCAGAACCAGGGAGCGGGTCACCATTCCATTACCAAAATTGCCGGCTGCGACGAGTACTACATTACCTACCACCGCTACCAAAACAACAACTTCTCGACCCGCTACGTGGCCATCGACCGGCTGTACTTCGCCGCCGATGGCGCTATCCAAAAGGTGAATATGACCAATTACGGGGTGGCTCCGCGCGTGCCCGGCGGTACCTGCCCAATCAATAATTTGGTATCGGGAGGGACGTACAAGCTCACGCATAAGGGCACTAATCAATGCCTAGAAGTAGCAGACAATAGTTCTGCGGCCGGTGCCAACGTGCAGCAGTACACCGATAACGGCACTGACGCCCAGCGTTGGGTAGTGACTTTGCAGGCGGATGGATACTATAAACTCACCCACCGCGGTACCAGCCAGTGCTTGGACGTAGCAGGCAACAGCGTCAGTCCTAACGCCAACGTGCAGCAGTACACCGACAATGGCAACGACGCCCAGCGCTGGCGCATGGAGGCCGTAGATGGCGGGTTTTACAAGCTCACGCACAAGGGCACCAACCAATGCTTGGACGTGGCTGCTAATAGCCCCAGCCCCGGCGCCAATGTGGCCCAGTACACCGATAATGGCAATGATGCACAACGTTGGAAATTGACGTTGACTAACTTGGATATCGTATTCGGGGGAAC
>NZ_JZIR02000059.1:0-68066 GCF_000961955.2 Hymenobacter sp. AT01-02 | reverse complement strand
TTCCTGGATAAAAGAAAAGCTCCGCCTAGATAGGCGGAGCTTTTCTTTTATCCAGGAAGTGATGATTATCCAGCTTACCGCTTACTATTTATATGCAAGCGAATAGCTATTCTACTACTACCTTTTGACTAGTAAACTGTGTTCCTACCCGTAGTTTCACGAAATAAGCACCAGCAGCCAGGTTGTCGAACGAATACAGTTGTGCACCAGCCTGCTTGCCAGCTGCCAAGCTACGTACCCGTTGGCCTAGTGCATTGAACACTTCCAGGGCCACTTCCTGCTGGCCTCCTGGAACTACGTAACTAACCTGCGCCGCACCGGCAGTAGGGTTCGGGTACACCCCAAACTTCAGGGCACTAGCCACGGCCTCACGAGTAGCCATGACAGTGGCTGTATAAGTGATAAATTGAGTGCCGGCCAGAGTGACAAAATTCGGGTTGGTTGCCAGATTACCACTATTCGTTGTGCTGGTATTGCCGGTTACTTCCGGAAGTACATCAGAGGAGAAGTAACCACCGTCACCGTTATTTTGGGCAGCAAATAGTTGCAGCGTTGCGCCATCGGCAATGCCGAGGTCGGCTTTGTCCAGTTCAATTTCCCAGCCTTGGGCACCCGTGTGCGCCGTGAGCAAATTGACATTCAGAAATGCCATGCGAGTTTTATTTAAGCCACCTGTTAGCGTAGTAGGTGCTGTCACAAGCGTACCAGCAATGGGAAGATTACCAATCTGCTGATCAGCCGCTTTGCCACCTGTTACGCTAGTATAGTCAATGATGCTACTAGCAGAAGTAGTGGCTCCACCCTTCACTCCGAATCCATAATCGACCTCCATTTCCATAATGGGAGCCGCTTTTTCGAACGAGGTACCTGTAATGCTGCTTACCGGCAATGCAGTACCAGATGCAACTCCTGTTTTACCCGGAATATTCAGGTAAATCTGGAAGGAGTTTCCATTCGTCTCTAATGCTCCAGTCAGGGCAATGTATACTTTAGTGGCCGTAGTTTTGGCGTAAAGCGCCACCAAGCCGTGGTCACCAAAGCCACGCACTGTGCTAGTATACTGACTTAGACGAGTATAGCCTTCCGATGCTTGCACTTGGCCATCAAGAGTTTGGGCGTGCATGGGTACAGCCGCAGCGAAGAGCCCAAGGGCTACCAGAGTAAAAGGTTTTTTCATGAGGCAAATTGGTATGAAGAATATATTGACCGGCTAGTATAAATGAGGGATTACTCACTTAAATAGCTCGTCATTAAAAATACTATTTTATTCTTCCTTTCAAAGCCCTAATCAATACTATATACTTACTTTCCTATACCCGCAATTGTAACGGGCGAAAAAGATGCTACAGCAAGCGTATACAGCTGTATTTTAGAGCGTCGAAATTATGCTATCTGTGAGTTACCAGCGTATTTTTCGTTGCGTAGGTGACCAGAACGTACGACCTTTGGACAAATGCCTGTCAGTTGTATAGTAGGCGCCTTTCCTTCCCATTTCCCTACAGACTATGATTCTAATTGCCGACGGTGGCTCGACCAAGAGCAGTTGGTGCCAGCTCGATAAAACTGGCAACCGTGTATACTTCAATACTGAAGGATATAATCCGGATTTTATGACCACCCCAGCCGTAGAGGCTTCGTTGGAGAAGAACTTACCGGATACGCTCCCCCGCGAGGAAGTTACGGAGGTCCACTACTATGGTGCGGGCGTTTCTTCCGCCAAAAAAGCGGAAATAATTGCCAAGGCGATGCGGCAAGTATTCCCCCAAGCCAAGGTTATCGTCGACCACGACCTATTGGCCTCGGCACGGGCACTGCTGGGGCGCAAGCCTGGCTTTGCGGCTATCTTAGGCACCGGTACCAACTCCTGTTTGTACGACGGCACTAAAATTACTTATAACGTTGATTCCCTGGGCTACTTCCTCGGCGACGAGGGCAGCGGCTCCTTCATTGGCAAGCGTCTGCTACGTGACTATCTGCGCGGCCTGCTACCAGATGGCCTGCAGGACATTTTCCGCGAGGAGTTCAACCTCACGCGTGACGATATTTTGGACCGCCTGTATAACCAGCCGCTGCCGAACCGCTTCCTGGCTAGCTTTGCCAAGTTCACGTACGACCACAATAACATCAGCTACTGCCGCGAAATTGTGCTGCAAGGCTTCGAGACGTTCTTCGCGAATATTGTAAGCCACTACCCCCGTTACCAGGACTACACCTTCAACTGCATCGGTTCGGTTGGCTACAACTTCCGCGACGCACTCTCGCAAGTAGCTCGCGACCACCATATGGAGGTTGGCAAAATCATTCGCTCTCCCATCGACGACCTAGTTTCTTTCCACGAAGAAGCCCTCTAGCATATAGTAGGTAAGCTGTTAAGAACGAGCGTATCAGAACAAAAAAGCGGCCGATCCACCAGTGGATCGGCCGCTTTTTTGTGCCTTATAAGTATTGGGGTGGCTGCTAGTGCTGCACGGAGAGGCGCACCGTTTGCTGCTGGCTGCCAGTGCTCAGACGCACCATGTAAATACCGTTGGCTAGTTGCTGCACCGGCACCTGTACTTCATGGCTCCCTGCCCCCTGCCGGCCGGTCGGTGCAATAGTACGGACGGTAGCGCCCAGCATGTTCGTAATAGTAACCGTGACGGGCGCTGCTTGGGTCAGTTCATAGCGTAGCGTGGCGGTAGTACCGGCGGGGTTAGGCAGAGCTACCAGTTGCATAGCGGCCTCACGCTGGCGCTTGGAGCCCAGCACGGTGGTAGGCTGCGCAATTTTGCGCGAGGTATACACGGCGTACTCGCCGGGCTGAAGCGTAAGAGGAGCCGTAGCGTTGGCTATGGTGATGCTGTCGCCAGTTAGGTAGTTATACCATTTGCCCGTACGCTGAAACTCTGGGTTTACGCTGGTAGGTACCACATCGAAGTTGCCAACAACCGTGACGCTGAGGTTAGCTCCAGTAAGGTGAATAGTCTTGCCGGCACCCGATAGGTTCTGGGTATAGGCGGTTGGGTTCTCAAAGGCGGGCTCGGTTTTCTTGAGGGCAATGAGGTAGCGGTATACGTCGTAGAGCTTGCGGCGGGCGGCTACTTGCTGATAGTTCCAGCGGATGGGCTTATTGCCTACACGGCCGTTCTCGTCGATGCTGACATCATACCCTAGCTCACCAAACTGCCACACCATTTTGGGGCCGGGTACGGTGAAGAAGAAAGCCGCCGCCATTTCCTGACGGGCTAGGGCAGTCGTCAAGTTCTTGACGCTGTACGAACCGGAAACATTACCAAAGCTCAGGTTCTTGAACATCAGGCGTTCTTCATCGTGGCTTTCCATGTACGTTACCAGGTTGGGCCGGGTCCAGGTGCGTGCTCCGTAGTAGCCGCCGCTGAAGTCCCACTGGTCATTGTAGCCCATGGTGGCTTGGTTGTACTGGTGATTCATGTTTCCCCACAGCATAAAGCCCATGTTTGACAGCACAATCTCCTCTGAGTTGTCGGCGAAATGCTCAAGGATAGGATATACTGTAGGGTCTACACTCACCATGTAGCTGTAGTAATCCTGCCAGATGTTGATGCGCGACTGGTCGTAAGCACCCCAGGCTGTTACGTTCGTGGGCGTATTGCGCTGAGTAAAGCCTTTGCTCAGGTCAAACCGGTAGCCATCTATATGGTATTCGCGCAGCCAGTGCTCCATTACACGCTTGGAGTAGTAGCGCGTGTCGGCGCTTTCGTGGTTGAAGTCGTACCCCACGTTGAAGGGGTGGGTAGCGTCGGCATTGAACCAGGGGGAGTTGGCAGCCGGTTTTTCCGCCGCCGCATCGAAATACATCTGCACCATAGGATTCTGCCCAAAGGCATGGTTGAGCACCATGTCGAGAACCACAGCAATACCGCGGCGGTGGGCATCGTCAATAAAGCGCTTCAGTTCATTCTTGGGCCCGTAATACTTATCAGGAGCGAAGTGGAACGAGGTGTTGTAGCCCCACGACTCGTTGCCCTCGAACTCGTTCACGGGCATCAGCTCAATGCAGTTGATGCCCAGGCGCTGAATGTAGGCCAAGGTGTCACGTAGGGTCTGGTAGTCGTGGCGGGCAATGAAGTCGCGCAGGTGCAACTCATATATTACCAAGTCGGAGCGGCTAGGCTTGCTGAAGTTGTTGATCTGCCATTGGTAGGCGGTTTGGTTAGTTTGCAGCACTGAAACGATACCCGTGGTCTGCCCCGTAGGATAAGCTTTCAGGTTGGGGTAGGTGATGGCAGGAATGAAGGAGTCATTGCCGGGGTCCAGCACTTTTTCCGTGTACGGGTCAGCTACGCGCAACGAGCCATCTACCAAGTACTGGTAGGCATACTCCTGGCCGGGCGTGAGATTATTGATTTGCACCCACCAGTTTTTGCCGTCGGGCGTGCGGTTCATGTAGGCGTTTTCGCGGGCCTGCCAGTTGTTGAACTCGCCAATGGCATAGACAAACTGCTTGCCCGGAGCAGTTAAGTTCAGAATCACAGACGTCCCGCCATTTATGTACGTGACCCCATCCTTAGCACCAGCCGGCAACGCGGCAACCGTTACGGCAGGGCGCACTACATACACCAACGAGTCGGAGGCAGTAGTAGCGCCGCTAGTAGCCGTGAAACGCAGCACATTGCGCCCCGTCTGGTTGATAGTGACGGTACTGGTGAGCGTAGTAGCTGCTGCTTGCTGAGCTACCTGAGTACCATTGAGCAGGAATTTCAGATCGGCACTAGCGGAAGCCTGCCCCGTAACGCTGATAGCGGTACCAGCCGCTACAAACTGCGTTCCGGATACGGCGGGAGAGGTGATACGGGCAGTAAGAGACCCTTGGGCTACATCTACAAAAATATCGCCCCCGCCAGTAGCTCGGCCCACAAGGGAACCCGTAGCATTGCGGAATACCATAGCCAGCTTCAGGATCTGCTCTCCGGCTGGTACGTTGTACCACGCCCGCACGCTAGGGGTAAGGCTGATGGTATACAGGTTGGGATTGGTAGTGCTGCGGGTAAGCTTGATGGATGGATCAGGCGCGTTGAAATTGGTAAACTTCACATACTTCCAGTCGGAAGGAGTAGTGCTTCGGTTGGTGATAACGCCCGTGTGCACGTACACATCACCCGTAAAATTGGCTAGTGCTCTATTGCCCTGAGAGGCATCAAAGGTGAGAGTCACAGCGTCCGTATCGCGGAAGAACGTTGGCTGCGTGGTGACAACCTGAGCCCAGGCAACCGGCATTCCAGCCAGTAGAGCCATAAAACTCAGTAATAGTCGAAGTATTTTCATACGAAACAGGGTTGGGGAATTTGGAAAATGGGAAGGAATAAGTAATGCTGTATTGCTTTACAGCAACTTGCCATTGATCTTATACTGTGCAAGGTAGCATTAAAGGTACGTACTCACTCTCAGTCTAAGCAAGCAGCAAATAGTATTTTCTGTAGCTTTGATCTGTTTTATTTTCTGTTCCGTTCTCCTTGGCAGTGCTTTCCACTCGGTTTGTTTTCTCGGCTCACCCTACTACGTACCGGAGGCGGTGTGAAAGGCTACTACTGGGTATAGCACTCAGTTCTTCGTCTGTGTCTGCCTTGGCCCAAGTTCCGGCGCTACCCCCAACGGAACCGGTACCGGCTATAGCGCCAGCTAGCCAGCCAACAGCCTCCTTAACACCACGTAACACGGCCGACACGTTGCTGCTGAGCCGGCGCTTACCAGTGCTGGCGGGCGGGTTGGTAGTAGCCTACTCCAGCACGCTGTATCTGCTGAGCAAAGGCTGGTACACGGGTGAGCGGACGCGGCTCCACTGGTTCAACGACCTGCCGGAATGGAAACAGATGGACAAAGTCGGTCACTTTTGGGGCGCCTTCCACGAAAGCCGGGGGGCGGTAGATATGCTCCGTTGGGCGGGCGTACCGGAGCGCCGCGCCACGTGGTACGGCGGCTTCGTAGGGTTTCTCCTGCAAAGCCCCATTGAGTTGCTAGATGGGCGCGACCCGCAGTATGGGGCTTCTGCTACTGACCTGGCGGCCAACTTTTTGGGGTCAGCCGGCCTGATAGCTCAGCAGCTAGCTTGGGGCGACGTGCGCCTTATGCCCAAGTACTCGTTTCATACCACCCGCTACGCCAAGCTGCGCCCCAACGTGCTAGGTAGCAGCCTGGGCGAACAGTACCTTAAAGATTATAATGGCCAGACTTACTGGCTTTGTGCCGATGTAGGGGCGTGGCTGCCCGCTACCTCGCGCTGGCCCCGCTGGTTGCAGCCAGCCGTGGGCTATGGAGCCCAGCAGATGGTGTACAATGATCAGGACGCCAACGCGGCGCTGGGCCTTCGCCCCTACCGCCAGTACTACCTCAGCTTTGACGTAGACCTGCGGCGCATTCCTACGCGTAGTAAACTCCTGCGCCGGATTTTCTACGTGGCAAGCATTTTTCATTTGCCGGCGCCCGCTTTGGAATGGAATCAACGCCGGGGCTTAGTAGCTCACGGGTTGTACTACTAACCATGCGGCACACCCGGCCCGATGAAGCCTTGCTGCTGTACAGCAGCAGGCCGTAACCACGATGCTTCATTAGTTAAAGGATTCTGCTTCACCATAGGTTTTCGCCTCTACAGTAGTGCTTTAGCGCGACTCTTTCGGCGCGATAAAGCAAGCAGGATAGAATAGTTACTATATCCGACGGCCGCGGGCGTGTTTTGCCCGTTACTTTTGTTATCCCTTTCCACCTGACCTCCCTTTTGACTTTTGATATGAACGTAGGAGATAGAGTGCGCCTGCTCACAGGGCGCGAAGAAGGCATCATTACCCGCTTGCTTAGCGACGAATTGGTAGAGGTAGCCATTGATAATGATTTTACAATTCCGGTGCTGCGCCGCGAGGTAGTGGTAGTAGCCGCCGAAGAAACGAAGGCTTTTGGGCAGAGTGCCGCCTCTGTGGCAGCCGAGAAGAAAGCTGCTTCCTCAGGGGCTGCCCGGGCGGCCAAAGCGGCCGGAGTAGCTCCTGCAGCCCCTAGCGCCCCCCTCAAAACGGAAGGCCCGGCCCCAGTGCCGGCCGCCAAAAACGCTCCCGTAACGGTGCAGAAGGGGTTGTACCTGGCTCTTACGCACCAGTCGCCGGAGTTGCTCGCCCTGCACATCGTAAACCACACCGACCGGGACGTGCTGTTTACTTATGGTGAGGAGCGCAACGGGCAGTACCGGGGGCTGCGGGCCGAGAAGCTGGCGGCCAAGTCGGCTAGCCCGGCGCTGGGTCACTGGCACCTCAAAGACTTCGATCAGTGGGCCGCGCCCGTGGTACAGCTCCTACCCTTCCAGCTCAATGGCAACGCGGCCTATGAGTTGCTAACCAAGCGCCTACAGTTTAAGGCGGCTAGTTTCTACACCAGCCGCCAGCCCAACGTGCCCGTCCTCCAGCGGGAAGCCTACCTGTTTCAGCTCGACGAGAAGCCCGCTGCGCCCGTAGCGGTTGCACCCGAGAAGCTAGCCGAAACGCTTAAGGCCCAGCTAACCGGAAATGCGCCCGCTAAGCCGGCGGCCATTGCTCCTACCCCGGAACCCGCCAAAGCCATAGTGGCACCACCCCACGAGGTAGACCTGCACTTGGAAGCCTTACGCCCCGAAGGCGGCACGGAAGGCCTCACCAACACGGCCATCCTGAAGCTGCAGCTCGATGCGTTTGAGGATGCACTGAGCCGCGCCTTGGCTACCAACATGCACGAAATCGTCTTTATTCACGGCTCCGGCAACGGCACGCTACGCAAGGAATTGCACAAGCTGCTTAGCCGCAACCGCGACATTAAGTTCTTCGAAGATTCGCAGAAGGAAAAGTTTGGTTACGGTGCTACTTTGGTTCGCCTAAAGTAGATAGCCTTGCCTCATAAAAGGGACTGTCATCCTGCGGCTAGCAGGATAACAGTCCCTTTTTCAATTATCATTGTGGCTTATGTACGACCTCATTGGTGATATTCACGGTCATGCGACCGAACTGCGGCAGCTACTCACGAAACTTGGCTACGCGGAACAGCACGGCATCTACCGCCACCCCACGCGGCAAGTCATTTTCCTGGGCGACTTTGTGGACCGGGGGCCGCACATTCGGGAAACACTGTGCCTAGTGCGCGCTATGGTAGATGCGGGGACTGCGCTAGCCGTAATGGGCAACCACGAGTACAACGCCATCTGTTTTCACGAACTTCATCCTGCGGGCGGGCACCTGCGCCCCCACATTCCGCGTAATATCTTCCAGCACGTACGCACCTTAGAAGAGTTCAGCAGTCGGGAAGGCTGGGCGGAATGGCAGGGCTACATTCAGTGGTTTAAGACGCTGCCCCTTTTCCTGGACCTACCGGGGTTGCGCGTGGTGCACGCCTGCTGGGACCCACGCCACATTGCGTTTCTGCAAGCCCAACTGCCCACTGGCCGGCTCACCTCTGACTTTCTTTTGCGGTGCGCTGAACGCGGTACCCCAGAGTATGTGGCGGTTGAAGAAACGCTTAAGGGCAAGGAAGTCCACTTACCTACCGGGGTACAATTTCACGATAAGGACGGGAACCCCCGCACCAAAATGCGCACCCGCTGGTGGACCGATCCGCACATCTGCACCTACCAAGACTACTACTTGGAATCCATTGATTCCTTGAATTCGCTGCCGGTTGCGGTAGATGAGCTAGCCGACGTGTGGCACTACCAGGATGCGGTGCCCGTGTTCTTCGGCCACTACTGGCTCCGGGGCACGCCCCAACTGCTGAGCCCGCACGCCGTGTGCCTGGATTATAGCGTAGCCAAAGGTGGCGAGCTGGTAGCCTACCGCTGGCAGGGTGAGACGGAACTAACGCCAGCCGGCCTGGTAAGTGCCCAAGGAGGTAGTACCCTGCTTGCAGAAGAGTAGCAGATATTGTCTCGGGGCCTACTCTCAGGCAACCGTCGGTGCGCATCCGTTACTTTGCGGCAGAACTACTTTTGCCGCATGAAACTTCCCGCGCTACTCGCCGCTACCCTCCTTTCCCTACCCCTCCTAGCCCAGCAGCCCCTGCCGGTGCCCCGCAACTTGCAGGCTACGTACGCCAAAGGCACCCGCGCAGAATCGGGCCAGCCCGGCCCTAATTACTGGCAAAATTCGGCCGACTACACGCTCAAAGTAAATTTCGACCCTGCTAGTCGGCGCGTGGCGGGCACCGTGGCTATTGCCTACCACAACCAAAGCCCCGATTCGCTGCGGCAGATCCTGTTCAAGCTCTATCCCAACCTGTATCAAAAAGGCGCAGCCCGCGCTTCCTCCATTAGCCCGGAAGACGTGAGCGAAGGGGTGCAGATTACGCAGCTAACCGTCAATGGACAGAATATCGACGTAGCTACCTTGCGCCCCGACGCCACCAACCTATCGGTACCCCTGCGGCGCGCTATTGGGTCCAAGCAAACCGCCCAGGTATCGGCTACCTACTCCTACGTTCTCAACAAAGGCTCGCACACCCGCACCGGTGAAGTAGAACCCAACGCCGACTTCGTGGCCTACTTCTTTCCGCGCATTGCGGTGTACGATGATATTGACGGCTGGAACCGCAACCCCTACCTCGGCTCCCAGGAGTTCTACAACGACTTCGCCAACTTCTCGGCCGACATTACCGTGCCCAAGGACTTTGTGGTGTGGGCCACCGGCGACCTGACCAATGCCAGCAAAGTCCTCACAAAAAAATACGCTAAGCGCTTGCAGGATGCGGAGAAAAAGGACGGCATCACCAGCATCATCACCGAGGAAGACCTTACCCGCCACGATATTACCGCTTCAAGCCCCCAAAACACTTGGCACTTCGAAGCCAAGAACGTAACCGACTTTGTATTTGCTACTACTGACCACTACGTGTGGCAAGCCAGCAGCCTGGTAGTAGACCCGGCCACCAAGCGCCGCACTCGCGTAGATGCCGTGTACAACACCAAGCACAAGGACTACGAGGAAGTGATTCAGTTCGCCCGCAAAACGGTGGAAGCTATGTCCTACACCTTTCCTAAGTGGCCCTTTCCCTACTCCCACGAGACGATCTTCG
This sequence comes from Hymenobacter sp. AT01-02, assembly GCF_000961955.2. NCBI lineage: Bacteria > Pseudomonadati > Bacteroidota > Cytophagia > Cytophagales > Hymenobacteraceae > Hymenobacter > Hymenobacter sp. AT01-02. Next base: position 58,034 of record NZ_JZIR02000059.1, on the reverse strand, counting down.
ATGGTCTCGACCAGATGGAGTATCCCATGATGGTGAACGACAACCCCGTTTCGTCGCGCCAGGATGCCATTACCCTCACCGACCACGAGATATTTCACACGATGTTCCCGTTTTATATGGGCATCAACGAAACCAAGTACGGCTGGATGGATGAAGGCTGGGCGACTATTGGTGAGTGGCTGATTTCGGGTATCATCGACCCCAAGCTAGACGACGACTACGGCATTGCACCCTACGCCGCCGCGGCCGCTACCGAAGCAGACTTGCCCATTATCACGCTTAGCACCCAGCAAACCGGCACGGCTTTCTTTCTCAACTCCTACCCCAAGCCGGGCCTGGGCTACCTCTACGTGAAGGATATGCTGGGCGACGAGCTGTTCACCAAGGCCTTACATACCTACATCCGCAACTGGAATGGTAAGCACCCCATGCCCTTTGACTTCTTCAACTCCATGAACGCCGGGGCGGGCCGCAACCTTAACTGGTTCTGGCAGCGCTGGTTTTTCGACAGCGGCTACCCCGACCTCGCCATTCAAGCCGTCACGAAAACCGGCGCTGGCTACGATGTGGTAGTCGAATCCAAAGGTACCAAACCCGTTCCCGTGGACGTGACGGTAACCTTCGCCGACAACTCCACGGAGAAACTGCACCGCACTATTGCCGTTTGGGAATCTGGGGCCCACACCGTTACGGTGCCCATAGCTACTACCAAAGCCGTAAAGCAAGTGAAGCTCGGTGCTACCCTCGTACCCGACAGCTACCCCAAAGACAACGTGTGGGAGGCGAAGTAGCCGCAGCGGTGCGCTCCCATCATTCAGGAGAATAGCTAACGCTCAGTGTTGGTATGCGGAGTACCCATGTGAGACTGATAAAGATCAACACGTGTTAGCTTGTGGCTTTATCCCTCCTGTACTACACCCGAAAATATCTAGATATATAGCTGAACACAGAAAAGGCCCGCCTGTATAGGCGGGCCTTTCTATTGGCTAAATCTATCAGCTTACAGGTGGGCGATGGGGTCGGCGTTGCCGTCTGGGTCGCTTTTCACAGTACCGCTGGTGGTGAAGCTCTTGCCCTTGATAAGCAGAACACCGGCCATGTGCGGAGTAGCCATGGAAGTACCGCTGATGGTGTTGTAGCCCCCGTTCAGCCAGGTAGACTGAATGCTAACGCCGGGCATGCAGTAGTCCACGGGTGGGTTGCCGTAGTTAGAGAACGAAGCCCACGTATCGGTGCTATTCATGGCCGAGATAGTGTAGATGTTGGCCCCGTTCACGCGAGCTGGCGAGTGGTTGTTGGCGTTGTCAGTTTCGTTGCCAGCCGCCAGCGCGAAAAGCACTCCACCTGCCGAAGCACGCAGCACGGCATCATCCAGCGCCTGCGAAACCCCGCCGCCAAGGCTCATGTTGGCTACGTCGCCGGCTTTGCCATTGGCGCCTACGTAGTCAACCCCCGCAATAACACCGGAATTGGAGCCGCTGCCCCGAGAGTCGAGCACCCGGACGGCTACTACCGTGGCGTTGGCTGCCACACCTACTACCCCAATGGTGTTGTTCTTGGCGCCAATGGTGCCCGCTACGTGGGTACCGTGGCCATTACCGTCGTCTGGCGAGGCATAATTGGCGCCGCTGGTCAGGAATGACTTGGAGCGGGTTACGTCCACGTTTAGGTCGGGGTGGTCTAGGTCAATGCCCGTGTCGATAACCCAAGCCGTTTTGCCAGTACCGTCGGCCGTACCCACGCGGGTGATACCGTACGGAGTTGTTTGGGCGGGCTGCGTAGTGCCACCACCGGCTGGCTTACCCAGCGAGATTACTCGGTCTTGCTCCACATAAGCTACCCGCTCGTCGGCGCGCAGCTGATTGGCTTCGGCGGCGCTCAGGGCAGCCGAGAAGCCTTTCAGGGCATGCCCATAGGCATAGCCCAGGGCTTGCGCGTTGGCCCCGCGGGCTTTCAAAATGCCTTGCCCTACTTCTTTTACTTTTCTTACTTTTTCCGAGTACGATTCACTTCCACTAAGCCCAACAGCACCATCTTTCAGCACCACAATGTACTGACCTGCAATCACGTCACCCTCACTTTTGGCTTCACTGCTGTTTTGCGCTACGGTGCTTTCGGCAGGCTGAACTGCATCTTCTGAGCAGGCAGTAAAGGTAGCGCTGGCAGCAATTGCGGAGGCGCTCAGGAGCCAAGCTAGACGGGCATTACGTTGATTCTTCTGCATTCTACTAGGGTAAAAAGTGGAAAGAAGGGAACGGAACTGACACGAGAAGTACGCCGGAGTTTGGTGTGCAGGACGCTAGTAAGTCCTATTAGGTAGCTCCGGCTACTCCTTATGAATTTGTTTAGCCAAAGTAGAAATTTCATGAAACAATCATCTTCATCTACTACAAGTATTCGCAAGTATAGCTCATCAATACTATCAAAATAACAGATAAAACAGCCATATTCTGCTACAATGACATATTATAGCAGCATTAATAAAATTATGATAATCTATAAATTACTATATAATTCCTCGTTTCACTTCATTACCAAAGCACTATTTATCATCAGATAAATCATATTTTTTCAATACTACTCTGTCTGTTGTATAATTCACGGTATCTGAAGGAATACATCAGTATTTGAGCACGAAGCGTATATCTTTGCGCCGTGATGAGTCGCCCCACCGCGGCGCTGCAAAGCGACGAGGAAAGTCCGGGCAACACAGAGCACCCTGCTTCCTAACGGGAAGGACTGGTGCGCGTAAAGCAATCCAGGACAGCTAGTGCCACAGAAAACTACCGCCTACGTCGCCTTCGGGTGGCCGGTAAGGGTGAAAAGGTGCGGTAAGAGCGCACCAGCGGCTGGGCAACCACGCCGGCTGGGTAAACCTCAGGGGTTGAAAGACCAAATAAGCTGGCATGTAGCTCTTCGGAACTGCACCGGGCGGCTCGTTCGGCGCCAGCGGGTAGGTTGATGGAGCCTTTCCGTGAGGACTGGCCTAGATAAATGGTGGGGCCGCGGCAACGCGGACAAAACCCGGCTTACAGACTCGTCACCCGTATTAAGCGGCCGCTGCACCTTCGAGCGAGGTGCGGCGGCCGTTTTCAGTTATTGTACCAAGCCTCTTTTCCACACTTGCTGCATGTTTCACTTACTACCAACTACTTCCTCCAAAACCCTTGCCCGAAGCTTCTGGGGGTTTCTTCTACTGCTGGGGCTTTTCTCGCATTCGTCAGTAGCCCAAACCACCCCACCTGCCGCCGATGTGTACGTGGACCCCGCCGGCGTACTGCGCTGGCAAGGTAGCCGCCAAGAGGTAGCCTTGTTTGGGGTAAACTACACTACCCCCTTTGCCTATTCATACCGGGCGCACAACCAGGTGGGCAACAATCTAGAACAGGCCATCAGGCAGGATGTATACCACCTGTCGCGGCTGGGCATTGATGCCTTCCGCCTTCACGTATGGGACGTAGAAATTACTGACACGGCGGGCAATCTGCTGCAGAACGAGCACCTGCGCCTGCTCGACTTTCTGATTCAACAGCTCAAGCAGCGGCAGATCAAAATTCTGCTGACGCCCATTGCGTACTGGGGCAATGGCTACCCCGAGCCGGACGTGAACATGACGGGCTTTTCCTCTATCTACTCCAAGGATCAAGCGTACCGCAACCCGCGCGCCATTCGGGCCCAGGAAAACTATCTGGCCCAGTTCCTGAACCACCGCAACGCATACACGGGCCTTCTCAACCGCGAGGACCCCGACATTATTGCGTATGAAGTATGCAACGAGCCCCGCTACGTGCAGCCAGAAGCGGAAGTAGCCAGCTTTGTACGGCGCATGGTAACGGCTATGCGGAGCACCGGCTACCGCAAGCCCATCTTCTACAACATTGCGGAAAGCCCAGTGGTAGCCAACGCCATTCTGGACAGCCCCGTGGACGGCTTCACCTTTCAGTGGTACCCTTCGGGGTTAGTGAACGGGCACAGCCTGCGCGGCAACCCGCTGCCCTTCGTAGACCAGTACCCCACTCCTTACCGCCAAGACCCGCGCTTCACCCGCAAGCCGCACCTGGTATATGAGTTTGAGTCGGGCGACATTCTGCAACCCCTCATGTACCCAGTGATGGCCCGCAGCTTCCGCAGTGCGGGCTTCCAGTGGGCCACCCAGTTTGCGTACGACCCGCTGGCTCTTGCCTTTGCCAATACCGAGTACCAAACGCACTACCTGAACCTGGCTTACACGCCCGCAAAGGCTCTTAGTCTGCTCATTGCGGGTCGCGTGTTTCGCCAAACCTCGCGTGGCCAGCAGTTTCCGGCTTACCCCCAGGATTCCTCGTTTAACAACGTGCGAGTGAGCTACCGGAATGGACTGAGCGAGTTGAATACAACGGAAGAGTTCTTGTACACAGGCTCTACAACGACTACCCCGCGCAAGCCCGCCTCCCTCCAACGCATAGCTGGCACGGGTTCTTCTGCCGTGGCTACCTACGAGGGTACGGGCGCCTACTTCCTCGACCGGCTAGCGGCGGGCGTGTGGCGGCTGGAAGTAATGCCCGACGTCGTAGCCCTACACGACCCGTTTGCGACTACCTCGCTACGGCAACCCGTGACGCGCATAGTCTGGAATACGCAGCCGCTACGCCTAGCCTTACCGGGGCTAGGTACCGATTATACAGTGCGGGGCCTGAACGAAGGCAACACTTTTCAGGGGCAGGCCACCAATGGCACTGTGCGCCTGCAGCCGGGCGTGTACCTAGTAGCGGCGCGGGGCAAGAAAACGTCCTCATTCACTGCCCAAACCAAGCTGGGCTCCATTCAGCTAGGCGAGTTTGTGGCCCCACCAGCTACTACTTTGCCAGCCAGGTAGTGCACACCTCCCCCGGGCAGATGGTGGCCGGGCAGCCAACCACACTCCGGGCTACCGTTGCGGGGGCTACCGCCACCGACTCCCTGCTGCTGATAGCACAGCATTTCTACGGCCAAACGCGCACCATTCCTATGCGCCGCCCCACGCTTACTACCGCCGAGGCTACCGTGCCAGCCGACTTGCTGTATCCTGGTTTGCTGCGCTACTGGATTGTAGTACAACACGAAGGAAAGCACACCACTTTCCCGGGTGCTTTCCCGGGTAATCCGCGCCAGTGGGACTACTCGCCCCAGGATCATTGGGAAGCACCCATTGTAGCAGCTGGTGCGGCCTTACCCCTCTTTCGGGCTCAGGCCGACCAACGCCGAGTAGAAGCCGGGGGCATCAACGGGGGCGGCTGGTCTGACTATGTTACCACACCTGCTGGTCAGCTTGCCTTGCGTCTTCTGCAGGCACCTCCTGCCCCAGCGCCTACCACGCCCGCCGTGGCACCCGTGGCTTTTCTGCGCGCCTATTTCGCCGACCGCCTCGCTGACCGCAGCGCCCATGTGGGAGCATTCCGGGAAGTGGTGCTGCGCGGGCGCCGGGGCGCGGGCGCCGGACCAGTTGAGCTAGTATTCACCACCCGCGACGCGGCTGCCTACGTAGCCACAGTAGAGCTAGGAAACGAGATGCAAGAGGTACGCATTCCCCTGACGGCGTTCCGGCCCGGTGCCCAGCTCCTACTGCCACGACCCTACCCCAGCTTTTTGCCCCTCACCTTCCAAGCGTCTGGCCCGGCTACTCTCCCGCTGGCACAGGCCGAGGTGCTGCAAGTACTGCTCCATGCAGCCCCGGCCGCAACGGGCACCAGCCGGCCTTTCCTTGATATTGAATCCATTGAGTTGCGCTAGCCTATAATTTGCACACGGCGGAGAGCCGCTGCCCCAGAGCAAACCGAGCGCATTGCATAGCAATTGCACGCGGCAACACACCAACCCGACGACCGTTTTCGTTACTTTCGCTGCCAACTCCTGTTCTTAGCTCATGCCTCGCATTCTAATTATTGACGACGAAAAAGCCATTCGGCACACGCTGAAGGAAATCCTGGAATATGAAAGCTACCAGGTAGACCAGGCCGAGGACGGTCCTACGGGCCTCGACATGCTCATCCGCGACAAATACGATGTGGTGCTATGCGACATCAAAATGCCCAAAATGGATGGCATTGAGGTACTGGAGCGGGCCCGTATTGTGGCGCCCGATGCCGCCTTCATTATGGTGTCGGCGCATGGCAATGTAGAAATGGCCGTAGATGCCACCAAGAAAGGCGCCTATGACTTTCTGCAGAAGCCCCCAGATCTGAACCGGCTGTTGGTAACAGTGCGCAATGCCTTAGACCGCACAAAGCTGGTAACGGAAACCAAAACGCTCAAAAAGAAGATTGCTAAGAGCTCGGAAATGGTGGGCGATTCTGCTGCACTAGGAGCCGTTCGTAAGGCCATCGAAAAGGTAGCCCCTACTGATGCCCGCGTTCTTATTACTGGCCCCAATGGTGCGGGTAAGGAGATGGTGGCCCGTCAACTCCACGAGCAAAGCAACCGCGCCAGCGGACCCATGGTGGAAGTAAACTGCGCTGCCATTCCCTCGGAGCTGATTGAATCGGAGCTGTTCGGCCACGAGAAAGGCTCCTTTACCTCAGCGGTAAAGCAGCGCATTGGCAAGTTTGAGCAAGCCGACGGTGGCACGCTGTTCCTAGACGAAATAGGCGACATGAGCCTTTCGGCCCAGGCTAAGGTGCTGCGTGCCTTGCAGGAAAACAAGATAACCCGCGTGGGTGGCGAAAAGGAAATTTCGGTAAACGTGCGCGTGCTGGCAGCAACCAACAAAGACTTGCTGCAGGAAATTGCCGACAAGAACTTCCGCGAGGATTTGTACCACCGCCTCTCCGTTATCCTGATTCAGGTTCCGGCCCTGAATGACCGGCGCGAGGATATTCCAGCCCTTATTGAGAAGTTCCTGCAAGATATTGCCAACGACTACGGTAACAAAGCCAAGAAAGTAGACGCGGCGGCCCTCAAATACCTGCAAAGCCTCGACTGGCGCGGCAATATTCGGGAACTGCGTAACGTGGTAGAGCGCCTCGTCATCATGAGCGACGCTACCATTACGGAAGCTGATGCCCGCGCCTTTGCCGGCAAGTAGTCCTGTTACGGCTCCGCCGGCCTTGAGTGCAAAAAGCTTGACTGCCTTATCTAGCTCTAGCTTCCGGAGGTAGGCGCCAGCTACCAAGCAAACCCGCCCTGCTACTTAGCTCATATTGATGAGTTGGGTGGCAGGGCGGTCTGTTTTAGGAGGGGCGCTCGTATTAGTTAGGTAGCCATCTGGTTACAGCCGCGCACATCTGAGTTATCGAGGCGGCCGAGGACTTCAAAGGAGCCATCGGGATGACGGCGGGCTAGGTCCTTGGTTTCAATGAAAGCACAACTGTCGATGTTGGCTAAGTCGATAACGTTGAGCGCTCCGGCCGCTAAGCTTTCTGATACGGAGAAAGGATCTGACGGGTCGCGAAGTAGTATTTGCAGCTGAGGGGGCGCGTGGAATCGACCGTCACCAAAGCTGTAGGCTTGGCCTAGCATTTCTGTCATACCATACTCCGAGTGAATTCCGGCGGGCCCAAACCCCTGCTGTAGTTCCTGGTGCAACTCTTCGCGGATCATTTCGCGGCGGCGGCCCTTCATGCCACCCGTTTCGAGCACCGTAAGGTCCAGCAGCTCGGGTTGGCCGGCATAGGCGGCAGCAAAATCGAGCAGGGCGTAGCTTACCCCAATGAGTAGCACCTTGCGGTTTGCTTCTCTCTTTGCCTCGCCCAAGGCTTGCACCAGGGCGGCATGATCGTGCAGGAAAAAGGCCGGTTGGCGCTGCCCTGACTCGCGGGCGAAGTGCTCAACCATGGCCACCAACGACGAATTGCCTTGTTCTAAATACGAGGGTAACAAGGCTAGGATAGTCCAGCCAGTGAGTGGGCCGTAGTAGCGCTCGAAAATGCGCGCCGCGTGGTAGCGGTACAGTTCAGGCTCGCGCACGAAGTGGTGGCTGCGCTGCTGCTGGGTGGTGCCACTACTCAGGAAGGTTTCCTGGGGCTCCCACTCATTGGCGGCGGTGCGCACGGCGTGAGTTTTAAAGAACTCAATGGGCAGAAACGGAATATCGGCTAGGCTCTCCACTTGCCGCAAGTCACGGCCCAGGGCGGTTAGGTACTCTTGGTAGGGTAGGCAGTTTTGAGCCTGGTAGCGAAATAGCGCCAGCGCCGCGGCGGGAGCAGTAGCAGCCGTGAGCTGGGGCAGAGCACTTAGGTAATCTTGACGGAAACTCATTCGGAAGCGTCGGGGTTAGCGAAACGACATAACAATGGAAGCAGCAATTCGTTTGGTAGGAAGTTGTACCTTCCCACCGCGGCAGGCTCGCTTTTGCCACTCGCTTGAACGGTCTATTTCTATGAGCATACTACGTACTCTCAGTTTTACGGCTTTGCTAGCGTTAGCGAGCTTTGGCGTTTCTTCTTGTCTGAACCCACCTGACTATCCTGAAACACCTTCTATTGAGTTTAAAAGCATCACCCAGAAGGCTTTTGATGACCCTAATAACGGCGTAGGTGATACCATCAGAATCACGGTGAGCTTTAAGGATGGTGATGGTGACTTAGGCGTGGGTGCCGACGATAACGTAGGAACCAACAACTACTTCTGCACGCTTCAACTCCGCAACGCCAGCAACGTCTTCGAGGACTACAAGTTCTCGGCCAACGACCCTGGTTATAACGGCCGGTACCCCGTACTAACCCCCGCCTCGCAGGGCGACAAAAAGGCTCCGTTGCGCGGCGACCTGACCTTCCGCTTGCTGATTTATCAAGGTTCGTTTCCTCGCAACTCTGTTGTCCGATTCCGGGTTCGGATTGCTGACCGCGCTCTGAATGAAAGCAACGAGGTATTTACCGACGCTATTACGCTTCGGTAAAGAACTGATCGTCCTTAAAGGCTTATGAAAAGGCCGGCCGTGTAACACTCGGCCGGCCTTTGTAGTTACTACGCGGTGCCGGTGGCACCTAGTAAATAGCCGGGAAGCGCTGCGGATCGGCCTCTTGCATTAGCTCGTATACGGCATCAAATACGTCCTCAGCGTTGGGCTTCGAGAAGTAGTCACCGTCGGAGCCGTAGGGCGGCCGGTGGGCTTGCGCGGAGAGGCAGCGCGGCTGAGAGTCAAGGAAACGGTAGGCCTGCTGTTCATCGAGCACCTGCTGCATCATGTAGGCTGTGGCTCCTCCGGGCACGTCTTCATCGGCAAACAAGACCCGACCCGTGCGTTGAATGCTGTCGGTGATGAGGTGCTGCACATCAAAAGGCAGCAGGCTCTGCACGTCAATTACTTCCACCTGAATGCCCACCTCTGCTAGCTGCTTAGCCGCATCTAGCACAATGCGGCACATAGAACCGTAGGTGACGATGGTCACGTCGTCGCCGGCCAGCAGGGTTTCGGGCACGCCCAGGGGCAGTGTAAACTCGCCTACGTTCTGCGGAATGCGCTCTTTCAGGCGGTAGCGTTAAGACATTCAATAACAATGGCGGGCTCGTCGCTACGTAGCAGCGTGTTATAGAATCCAGCCGCCTGGGTCATGTTGCGCGGTACTAGCAGGTGCATACCCCGAATGGCGCCTAGCACCATTTGAATAGGCGAGCCTGAATGCCAAATACCCTCTAAGCGGTGGCCCCGGGTGCGCACAATCAGGGGAGCTTTTTGGCCGCCCTTGGTACGGTACTGCAGGCAGGCCACATCATCGCTCAAGATCTGAATGGCGTAGAGCAAGTAGTCGAGGTACTGAATCTCGGTAATAGGACGTAGTCCGCGCAGCGCAGCGCCGATACCTTGCCCAATAATAGTGCACTCCCGGATGCCAGTGTCTGTAACGCGCAGTTCCCCGAATTTTTCCTGCAATCCAGCAAAGGCCTGGTTTACGTCGCCAATGCGTCCCACGTCTTCGCCAATAGCAAAAATGCGCGGGTCCCGGCGGAAGTTGGCCTCGAAGCAGGCTTGCAACACCTCCCGGCCGTCTACCTGCGGGGCGTTTTCGGCAAACTCCACTGGCACTTCTTCAATGTTGAGGGCGGCGGCTTCGCTTTGGCTGTAGAGGTAGGAGTTGTAGCGGTCGGCGTTTTCTGCCAGGGCTTGCTCCAGCCAGTTTTGTAGGCTGCGGCGGGCCCCACTCCGTAGGCCCCGCACCTGGCGCAAGGCCCGACGTACGGTACGTACAAGATCGGCACGAATGGGCGCGGGGTTTTGCTGCAGAGGTTCTACTAGTCCCTGCAGCGTATTTTCAGTTCCAGTTTGCGCTACTAGTTTGGTGAGCATTTCTACTACCTCGGCGCGCTCCTGCTTAATGGGCGAGAAGAAATCCTCCCAAGCTGCTACACGCGCTTGTTTTACCGTTTCGCGGGCGGCGTTTTCAATGGTGCTAAGCTCCTCTTCCGACGCATGGCCTTCCTCTAGCAACCAAAGGCGCATTTTGCGAAGGCAGTCGTGCTCCTCTTCCCACGAGAGGCGGTCCTTGCTCTTGTAGCGCTCATGCGAGCCCGAGGTACTGTGACCCTGGGGCTGAGTTACTTCCGTAACGTGAATGAGAACCGGCACGTGCTGGGTTCGGCATAGCTCGGCGGCGCGCTGGTAGGTGTCCACCAAGGCAGCATAATCCCATCCTTTCACCACAAAAATCTCGAAACCCGGCTGGCCCTCACCTTCCCGCTGAAAACCCTTCAGGATTTCGCTGATGCTCTGCTTGGTCGTCTGGTATTCGGCGGGCACCGAAATGCCGTAGTGGTCATCCCACACGCTCACTAGCATTGGAATCTGCAACACCCCAGCTGCATTGATGGCCTCGAAGAACATTCCTTCCGAGGTGCTAGCATTACCAATGGTACCAAACGCCACCTCATTGCCTTGCACTGAAAACTGGTCGAACTGGTGCAGCTCGGGGTTTTGGCGGTACAGCTTGGAAGCGTAGGCCAGGCCCACCAGGCGCGGCATTTGAGCACCGGTGGGCGAAATGTCGGCCGAGGAGTTTTTGCGCTGGGCCAGGTTCTTGAACTGTCCGTCTTCGTCGAGTAGGCGGGTACCGAAGTGGCCATTCATGGCCCGGCCCGCGGTAGAAGGCTCGGCCTCCACGTCGGGGTGGGCGTAGAGCTGAGCAAAGTACTGCTGCAGCGTCAGTTCCTCAATGGCCAGCATGAAGGTCTGGTCGCGGTAGTAGCCGGAGCGCCAGTCGCCGGGGCGGAAGGCGCGGGCCATAGCTAGTTGTGGCACTTCCTTGCCGTCACCGAAGATGCCAAATTTGGCCTTACCCATGAATACCTCCTTGCGGCCCGCTAAGGACGCATGCCGGCTTTCCCAGCCGAGACGGTAGTCACGCAGTAATTCTTCTTTGCGGAGGATAGCAGCAGGAGCCAGTAGGTCGGCGGCAGTTTCGGCAGGTGACATAAACGGCAGATGGGTGGAACTAGGAGCAGGAAAGATGGGTGGGGCCTGCTTCTGGAAGAAACAGGCCCCCAAAAGTACGGATTTGCCGCCGAACCAATGCTGACCCAGTACGCCGGCCTCCGGGCTAGAGGGCGGTGTTTTCTGTTTATATTTGCCAGGCTAGCGTGCAGGCAAGACAAGATGTGCGCGCTGTGGCTTACTAGCACCCTGCACTTGGCAGATGCTGGCGTGCGGAGGCTTGCGCAGGCAAGGTATTTTTACTATTTCTTTGCGTCAATTTCCTCTTGTACCAAGTTTGCTTCGCTTACTACTACTGACACTATGAAACAGCTATTCTCATTAGTGGCCGCCTTGCTCATGGCTGCCGTGGCCCAAGCGCAAGGGGTAATTCAGTTTGAAAAGGAACTCCATGACTTTGGCAACGTGCCCGAAGGCACCATGCTACCCACGAGTTCCGGTTTAAAAACACCGGCAACCAGCCCATCATCATCGCCAACGTACAGGCCAGCTGCGGCTGCACCACACCCGACTGGACCAAGACGCCCGTGCTGCCCGGCAAGACTGGCATCGTGAAGGCGGTGTACAGCAGTGCGGGACGCCCCGGCATCTTTAACAAAACCGTAACGGTAACCAGCAACGCCGCCACGCCAAGCGAGGTACTCACCATCAAGGGCAACGTACTAAACAAAGACCAGATGAAGTCTTCGCTGACGCCGGCCCAACTGGCCCAGTCGCCGCGCATGGTGCTAGACCGAGCAGTGCATGATTTTGGCAAGTTTGAGGCTGGCCAAACACCCTCGGCCAAGTTCACCGTGAAAAATACCGGCAAGCAGGACCTTGTTCTGAGCGCTATTCTGTCGCAGTGCTATTGCGTGGGGTATAAGAATGTGCCCTCTCCTATCAAGCCCGGACAAAGTGCCGTTATTGAACTGGTATATGGACAACGCAAGCTGGGCGCACAACAGGAGCAGGTCACCATCACGAGCAACGACCTTTCGGGCGACGCGAAAGTGACGCTGAAAGCCAACGTTGTGAAAGACTTAAATGCCGGGAGCATGGTGAAGGAAAGCGACTCCTCGGTGCCATTCAAATAGCCTCGTTCCTTGGGTAGCGGTGCCTTACACTTGCTACCGGCCAATCCCTACCGAAGCCCCTGCTGCCGCTGCTGGCGTAGGGGCTTTTTTATTTTCAGGTGGACCATTCAGGGAAAGAGCGGATTGCTGTCGGCTTCGTCCTCACAATGCCAGCGGCATGTCTTATCTTTGTCCCGCCTTTTCAGGCATTCCTTATCCACCCCATTTTCACTCTCTGCCTCGAGCCATGATCATCGGCGTACCGAAAGAAATCAAGAATAACGAAAACCGCGTGGGTCTGACGCCCGCTGGCGTAGCTGAATTCCGCAAGCACGGGCACGAGGTGTACGTGCAGGCTTCGGCTGGCACGGGCAGCGGCTTCTCCGACGCGGAGTACCAGCAGGCAGGTGCCATCATCCTACCTACCATTGAGGAGGTGTACGCCAAGGCCGAGATGATTGTGAAAGTAAAGGAGCCCATTGCCTTGGAGTATCCGCTCATCAAGGAAAACCAACTGCTGTTTACCTACTTCCACTTTGCCTCCGGCGAGGAACTCACCCACGCCATGATTGAGCGCAAAGCAGTATGCTTGGCCTACGAAACGGTAGAGCTACCCACCCGCGCCCTCCCTCTGCTCATTCCTATGAGCGAAGTAGCGGGCCGTATGGCGCCCCAGGAAGGTGCTAAGTACCTGGAGAAACCCCTGAAAGGCCGGGGCATTCTGCTGGGTGGCGTGCCCGGTGTGAAGCCTGCCAACGTGCTGGTACTTGGTGCCGGTATTGTAGGTACGCAAGCCGCCAAAATTGCCGCTGGTCTGGGCGCTCAGGTAACCGTTATGGACATTAACCTGAACCGTCTGCGCGAGCTAGACGACTTTATGCCTAAGAACGTGGTAACGCAGTACTCCAACGAGTACAACATCCGCGAAGCCATCAAAACAGCTGACCTGATCATTGGTGCCGTGCTGATTCCGGGTGCGAAGGCTCCCCACCTTATCACCCGCGACATGCTCAAGACCATGAAGCCCGGCACCGTGCTGGTTGACGTGGCCGTGGACCAGGGTGGCTGCATCGAAACCTGCGAGCCCACCACCCATGAGAACCCTACCTTCATCATCGACGACATTGTGCACTACTGCGTGGCCAACATGCCGGGTGCCGTGCCGTACACCTCTACCCTGGCGCTGACCAATGCTACTCTGCCCTACGCAGTGAAGCTGGCCAACCTGGCTGGCAGGAAGCTTGCCGCCGCGATGAGGCCCTGCGCCTCGGCCTGAACGTGGTGAACGGCGAGGTAGTATACAAAGGCGTAGCCGACGCCTGGAACCTGCCCCTCGTGGAGGTGAGCAGCGTGCTGGAAGGCGCCGTAGCTTAAGCCCCAGTAGAGAATACGTAGATAGGAAAGCCTTTCCGGCCGGTTGGTCGGAAAGGCTTTTTCTGTAGCGCCAAGCTCCAGCTTGGCGTTCGTTTGCACAAACCCCACGAGCACGGCATTTAGCGGCCGTTCTGCATTGCCCACGGCTGGAGCTACGGGCCACTTCTTATGAAAGGCATCCTATATACCGGCGGCGAACTAACGGACTTAGTGAGCTTTGCGCGTCTTCCCTCCTACCTACAAGCTTTCCTGCGCGACCAGAATGGGGTGGTGGCCTACTTCGGAGGCCTCCATATTCGCGGCTGCGTGCAGGAGCCGGGCTGGCACTCCTTAGCCGATGTGTGGCAGGGTGAGGCCGCCTTTTGGCGCACGTATGCTACCTTACTGGAAACCGACATCCCCTTCGCGCAGGACTGCGTGGGCAACCAGTTTCTGCTGCGCGGCGACGCCGTGTTTTTTCTCGATACCGAAACTGGTGAGCTAGCCGATTTGGAGGTTGACTTCAAGCACTTCTTATTTGGGGCCGAGAAGTTTCCGTTGGATGCCCTGGGCATGGAGCCCTTACGAGGCTTTCAGCAGAAAGGCGGCATGCTACCTCCCGGTCAGCTACTCAGTTTATACCCGCCGGCCTGTATTGCTACGCCCAGTAAGCAGCCTGCTACGGTGAAGCCCGTTCCGGTGGCCGAGCGCCTGGCTTGGCTGGCCGATTTCTACCGCCAGATCAAGGACTTGCCGGATGGGCAGTCTATCCGGCTGAAACCAACGGAGTAACGTAGCCGCCACCTCATGCCTTCCGTATTTTTCCGCCTGCTGCTGCGCCGGTTTGCGTTACTACTGGGTCTGTATGTACTGCTTCGGCTAGGGTTTTACCTGGCTAATTATGCTGTATTTCAGGAGGCTAGCGCGGGGGAAGTACTACTAGCATTCTGGCACGGCTTCCGGTTCGATATTTCGGGTCTGCTGTTGCTGAACGTGCCGTTTCTGCTGCTTTCCCTGGTGCCCAATTTGGGCCAGCGGTGGCAGGCCTTCGTACGCGGCGTATACCTCACGCTGAATGCCATCGGCATCTCTCTTAACCTGATTGACACCCAATATTTCAAGTTTATTGGGCGCCGTACCAGCAATGAGCTGTTTACCATCACCGATGACATTCAGCGGCAGGCAGGCCAACTTGCCGGGCACTACTGGTTTCTGCTGATACCTTTTGTGGTTCTCTTCGGCCTGCTCTGGTACTGCTACCCTATGCCCAGCCCCGCAGCCGTGCCCGCGCGCCCAACTGGCCCGCGCGGGTGGATACGGCCCGGCCTAGAGTTTATTCTAGTAGCTGGCCTGACTGTACTGGGCATTCGGGGAGGCTTGCAGTTGAAGCCTTTGCGCACTGGGCACGCGTTTGTGCAAACCCCGCCTATTCTGGGCCACGTAGCGTTAAACAGTACCTTTACCTTCCTGAAAAGCCTGGGCTACCAACCCGCCGAGCGACGCCAGTATTTCGCTTCGGCCGCGGCGTTGCAACCCGCACTAGCCCGCCGTGCACCCGCCATCCCGCCCCACGACACTACCAGCCGCCGGCGCGACAACGTGGTTATTCTGCTAGTGGAAAGCTTTGCTTCGGAATACAACGGCATCGAAAACGGCGGGCAGGGCTACACTCCCTTCTTTGACTCGTTGGCTACGAAAGGCCTGTTTTTTCGTAACCACTACGCCAATGGGCGCCGCTCCATTGAGTCGTTGCCGGCAGTACTGGCGGGGCTGCCTTCCCTCATGGAAAGCTCGTTTATCACCTCCAATTTTCAGACCGATGAACTACACGGCCTGGGCGAACTGCTGGGGCGAGCGGGCTACACCACCTCGGTTTTTCATGGAGCGCAGAACGGTACCATGGGCTTCAACACCTTTGCGGGTATTGCGGGCATGCAGCAGTACTACGGCCTAAACGAGTACCCCGGTGGGGCTCAAAGTCCCGATTTTGATGGGCACTGGGGCATCTTTGATGAACCTTACTTGCAGTATTTTGCTCGGCAGCTAGGCCAACAACCACAGCCATTTTTCTCCCTGGTATTTACACTGACTTCGCACGAGCCCTTCCCCGTACCAGCCCAATACCAGGGCCGGTTTGCCCCGGGTGAGCTGCCCATTCATGCCTCTATTGGGTACACCGATTTTGCTTTACGCCAGTTTTTCAAGGCTGCGGCGCGCCAACCCTGGTATCAGAACACCCTGTTTATTCTGCTAGCTGACCACACCTCTCAAACGCTGCGGCCCGATTACCAGAACACGCTCGGCTCTTACAAGACACCCCTGCTACTTTTCCATCCGGTCCGCCAGCTACCCTCGGCCAATGTAGAGCGCATCACCCAGCAGGCTGATTTGCCAGCTACGGTACTTGACTACCTGGGCGTCTCTGCCCCGGGCAAGCTACTCCCCTTCGGCTACTCCGTATTCGATGCAGGCACTACGGGGCGGGCTCTGTTTTTGAGTGGCGGCAGTTACTTTCTTGTTCACCAAGACTTTGTTACGGAACTGACGGCTGACAACCAAGTACGGCTGTATTCCTACCGTACCCACCAACTACCTGCCGCGCCCTTATCAAACCCCGATCCGCAGAAAGTACTTCAGTACGGCAATGAGCTGAAGGCATGCGTGCAGTTCTTCCTGAATGGTCTAGCCGACAATAGTTTGTACAAGCACCAGTAGCAGCGCAGCCGCGCTGCTACTGGTTGATTTACGGTTGTTGAACTTCCCCGTAGCTGGGTACCTCCAGTAGCCGCTCGTTGGTACGATGCACAAAGTCGACGCGCCAGCAGAAGTGGTGCAGCCCATTTGTGAGTAGCAGCAAAGGGGCACCTATCGTTTGGTTGTAGGTAGCCGCTTGCAAGGCCACATCGGCCGTGATGGGCACGCTAGGGGCTTTGCATTCCACTAGTAACAAAGGGCGGCCGTAGGCATCAAGGGCGCAGAGGTCGGTGCGCTTTTGGCGCTGGTTGTACGTATGGCCGCGCTCCAAGCTCAACAGCCCTTTGGGGTAGCCCCGATGATTGATCAGGTAGTGGACCACGTGTTGGCGCACCCACTCCTCGGGAGTAAGTACTATATTACGCCGACGCAATACATCCCAGATTAGCAAATTTTCGCTGGATTTTGTAACTTTGTACTCGAAAGGCGGCAGGTTCAACTCTTGCATCACCTCCAAAGGTACGGCCCTGGGCTCCAAACTCCCGCTTTTCGTCCCGTACCGTCGCACCCTTCGGGTTCCGACGGTTTTTTTGTACCTCTATTTTCCGGCTGTGCAAAGCTGGTGGCGGCCCCAAGCCGCGACTGACCTTGTCGCAGCCTTTTGTAAAGACACTTTAATTCCCTTCTATATGAAAACCAAAGCCGACATTGTTGAGAACTGGCTCCCCCGCTACACTGGCGTGCCCCTGAACGAGTTCGGGCAGTATATTTTGCTGACCAACTTTATCAACTACGTATCCATGTTTGCCGAGCAGTTTGGGGTGGAGATTCGCGGCATCGACAAGCCCATGCAAACGGCTACGGCCAACGGCATCACCATTATCAACTTCGGTATGGGCTCTCCCATGGCAGCTACCGTGATGGACCTGCTTTCAGCCATCAAGCCTAAGGCGGCGCTGTTCTTGGGTAAGTGCGGGGGCTTGAAGAACAAGACCAAGCTCGGCGACCTGATTTTGCCTATTGCCGCCATCCGGGGTGAGGGTACTTCCGATGACTACCTGCCAGCTGAAATTCCCGCCCTGCCTTCGTTCCGCTTGCAGCGTGCCGTGTCTTCCATGATCAAGAAGCACGAGAAGGATTACTGGACCGGCACGGTATACACTACCAACCGCCGCGTGTGGGAGCACGATGAAAACTTCAAAGAATACCTGCGGCAGATTCGGGCCATGGCCGTGGACATGGAAACTGCTACCATCTTCACCGTGGGCTTCGTGAATGAAATTCCTCACGGCGCCCTCCTGCTGGTGAGCGACAACCCCATGACGCCCGAAGGCGTGAAAACCTCGGAGAGCGATAAAAAGGTAACCGCTGACTTCGTGACGGCCCACCTGCAAATCGGAATTGAGTCGCTGCTGGAACTCAAGAACTCCGGGGAGTCGGTGAAGCACATGCGCTTCGAGTAGAGCACCAGAACCTAGGTAGCTAGGATCCTTTCAAGCCCGAACCAATGACTTGGTTCGGGCTTTTTGTTGGGGGTAGTTCAGCGCTTATGCCTCCTTTTTGTAATATTTATGGGTAGAAGAAGTAGGCTGGGCGCGAGTAATTAGTACTTTTAGCCAGCAAGCCTGCATAAATAGCGTCGGTATCAGCCAACGCTGTGTTAGTTGAACTGAGCTTCATTGCGTTGCTCCAACCCATTGTCTTTATGAGTTCGTTCAGCTCCAATTATCTCACTATCCATTATAGCACCGAGCAAAACTTGCTGGTAGCCCGCTGGCAGCGTTCGGTGATGCCGTTTGAAATGCACCGCGGCTATGGGGCTTTGTTAGATGAGGCAGCGGCGCAAGATTGCCGTTTTTGGCTGGTAGATACCCGGCGGCGAACCAGCGTAGATGCTGCCGATGTGCACTGGATGTTAGACGAGTTTTACCCTAAGCTCCATCCGCGCCTTGGCCGGACTACCTTCCTAGCTTTCTTGATGGCACCCAATCAGCTTGCGGGCATCCTTGCCGACGCCAGTGTGCCGGCTTTGGACGTGCTTGATGGGCGTCCCTACGTGATTCAGCGCTTCACAGAAGAGGCCAACGCCCTGACCTGGTTACAGCAAATGCAGGAGCACGAAACACTAGTAGAGCGGAAGTAGCAGGCACGGGCGTTGGTTGTGTACCTTCGCAACATGACCCGACTTCGACTCCTATCTTTTCTGGCTGCCCCGGCTTTACTAGCGGGTTGTGCCAACACTACTCGTACGCCCGCCGATGTACTAGTGTACAATGCTACGGTATACACCGTCGACTCCACCTTTAGCACGGCCCAAGCCTTCGCCATTCAGGATGGTAAATTTGTAGCAGTAGGTTCGGCCGAGGAGCTGCGGGGGAAGTTTCAGGCCAAACAAGAGGTAGATGCCAGAGGCCAGTTTGTGTACCCGGGCTTTTACGATGCGCACTGCCACTTCTACCGTTACGCTTTGGGCCTGCGCGACGCCGACCTGGTAGGTACCAGTTCGTGGCAAGAGGTAGTGCAGAAGCTACAGCAGCAGCGTAAGCAATATCCGCAGGCCGCCTGGATTACGGGTCGGGGCTGGGACCAAAACGACTGGCCCGGCAAGCAGTTCCCAACCAAAGACACCCTGGACGCCCTATTTCCCAACACGCCGGTATTTATAACCCGGGTAGATGGTCACGCTGCCCTCGTGAATCAGAAAGCGTTGGAGCTGGCTGGCGTTACGGCGCGCACGCCCATCAGCGGTGGTACTATTACCAAAGACGCTAATGGTAAGCTCACCGGCTTGCTCGTGGACAATGCGGTGCGCTTGGTATCAGGCAAGATTCCGGAGCCAACGGCAGCCGAGGCTGAAGCGGCCGTACTGGAAGCCCAGCAGCGTTGCGTAGCCGTAGGGCTAACCAGCCTGGCCGACGCGGGCCTTGAAAAAGCCAACATCGACCGACTAGCCGATTTGCAGGATCAGGGCAAGCTCAAGCTGCGCCTATATGCTATGCTGGCTCCTACTAAAGAAAACAAGCAATACTACCTCAAAAATGGGCCCGTGTTCAAGGACCGGCTGACGGTGTGCTCGTTTAAGGTGTACGCCGATGGTGCCCTGGGCTCCCGTGGCGCCTGCCTGATTCATTCCTACGCCGACCGCCCCCAGGAAACCGGGTTCTTGCTTTCGTCGGTGGCCGACTTTCGCAGCTTGGCCAAGGAACTAGCCGCCAGTAAGTTTCAGATGAATACGCACGCCATCGGCGACTCGAGCAACCGCCTCCTACTTGATATATACGGCGCTGCTCTACACGGCCAAAAAGACCGGCGCTGGCGCATCGAACACGCCCAGATTGTAAGTAAGACCGATGTACCCAAGTTTGGGCAGTTTGGTATTGTGCCCTCGGTGCAGCCAACCCACGCTACGTCCGACATGTACTGGGCCGGTGAGCGACTAGGGCCCGACCGTCTAAAGACGGCCTATGCCTTCAACGACTTGCGTAAGCAGTACGGACAGGTAGCTCTCGGCTCGGATTTTCCCGTGGAAGATATTAACCCGCTTTTCGGGTTTCACTCGGCCGTAGCCCGGCAGGATGCCAAGAACTACCCCGCCAGTGGCTTCCAGATGGAAAACGCCTTGAGCCGCCCCGATGCCTTACGCGGCATGACAACGTGGGCCGCCCACGCAGCCTTCCAGGAAAAGCAAAAAGGCAGCATCCGGCCCGGTATGGCCGCCGACTTCGTTATTCTGGATACTGACCTGTTGCAAGCACCGAAAGAGAAGCTTCGCAGCGCTAAGGTGCAGCAAACCTGGATTGCTGGCGAACAAGTATTTGCGGCTAAGTAGGCTTCCAGACTTGCTAAACGCAACCTCGTACACACAACAAGGGGGGCCTATCCGCATGGATAGGTCCCCCTTGTTGTGTGTACGTCAACTGAAAGGAAGTTGACCGGTGTACGGTTTACCGCTGGGGAGCTTCGTCGGCTGAGCCGCCGTAGATGGCGGGCACCGGAATATCAAGCAGGCGCAGATACACAGAAAGCTGTCCGCGGTGGTGAATGAGATGGTTGAGTACTAACATACGAGCCACGGCAGCGCGGGGCATCGTGAACAGTACTTGCTCTCCACGGCGCAGGCTCCAGCTGTCATGGAAGGTAGCATCGTCTACCTGCTCCAGCGCCTTGTGAATGTTTTCCCCGTTCACATCGAAGCGGCGTAGCACCTCGTCCGTCGTTGTCGGCGAGTCAGGAAATTTTACCGTTAGCACGTCGGTTTCTGCACCCTGCAACGACATTTCCAGGAACCCCACCAAGTTTGCCATGTGCGAGGCCAGCGTCCCAACCTTCATAGATTTAGGATGGGGCTGCCATTCAAACTTGTCGGAAGGTACGCGCTCTAACAGGCGACGTGTGAGGGCAAGTTCATGTTTCAATTCTTGGCCGAGGGCAGCCTGAATGGAGGGTTGGGTGTTGGTCATGTAAGAGAGAGAAATGGTATGCAATGAGCCTTTCAACCACTCAGGCCCCGAATAGTTATGCACCTATTATACTACACAAAGAGTCCCATCAGCTAAGCCAATGGGACTCTTTGTGTAGTATAATAGGTGCATCCGGTGTTAAGATCGGGTTGCTGGCATGCCCACGTTAGGGGTGGCTGGGGGAGGTCCGGGGGCGGCTACGTCCGCCTCGTTGATGTCGCGCAGCTTCTTGCCCCGGAGGGTAAGTAGGAAAAGTAGGCCTAAGATGAAAAACACGATGAGCGACAGAATGCTGTTGCGCATGGAACCCGTTATTTGTGCGATAACGCCAAAAACGGCCGTACCAATCACGATACTGAGCTTTTCGGTTACGTCGAAGAAGCTGAAGAAGGCGGCTGTATTGGGTGTATTTTCAGGGATAATCTTAGAGTAGGTACTGCGCGAGAGGCTTTGAATGGCGCCCATGGTGAGACCAATGACGGCGGCCAGTGCGTAGAACGACCACCCTGCCTGCACGAAATAGCCGGCTACGCAAATGCACATCCAGATGAACACAGACCAACTCAAGGCGCGGGTGTTACCAATGCGCTCCGACAGTTTAGCAAATAGATAAGCACCCAGAATGCCTACGATTTGCAGTAGCAGAATAGTAACAATTAGAGCGGTGCTTTCCAGGTGTAGCTCTTTGTCGCCGAAAATGGTAGCCACGTACATCACCGTCTGCACACCCATGTTGTAGGTGAAGTAGGCTAACAGAAACCGCTTTAGGTTGGGTAGCCCTTCAAGCTGATCGACTACCTTACCCAGCTCCCGGAACCCGTTGAGCAACCAGCCCGAATCTGAAACGGCTCCGGCGGGTCGGCCGGGGTCGGCGGGTAGGGTAAAGAATGGTATCTGAGCGAAGCCAGCCCACCAAATACCCGTCAAGAGGAAAGCCAAGCGGGTAGCGTGGCTTTCCTCCAAGCCAATTTTGTCGTGCCCCATAATCAGGCCCAAGCAAATAACCAGCAGCAGCACCGAGCCGATATACCCCATAGAAAAACCACGCGCCGACAAGGAGTCGTACTGCTCCTCGCTCGAAATTAGCGGCAGGTAGGAGTTGTAGAACACAATGGACCCGGAAAAGCCAATGGTAGCCGAAATAAAGACGAACGTACTGGCCGTCAGCGTACTAGGCGTAAAGAAGTAAAGTGCCGCGCAGGACGCCGCCCCGAGGTAGCAGAAAATCTGCATAAATAGCTTCTTCCGCCCCGAGAAGTCAGCCAACGACGTCAGGAAAGGGCTTACCAGCGCAATGACGAGGAAGGCTGCCGAAATAGCATACGTCAGCAACGAGGAGCCCGGAACCTTGAACCCTAGAAAGCTGACAATATCCGTTTCAGGGCTTAGCTGCTTGGTGATGGCGCCCCAGTAAATCGGGAAGATGGAACTGGTAATAACCAGTGGGTACACTGAGTTGGCCCAGTCGTAGAAAGTCCAACCGCGGGTGATGCGCTTATCATCTTTTGGAATGGCATCAAAGGCGGTGTCCGGCGCAGGGGCCGAGGCAGTAGTCATAAGACAATAGTTGAGGTTGTAGGGCCCGACAAGATAACGGGAATTCCGGGTTGCGGTTGTCGGTCTGGGCCCATACCTAGCTGGAGCAAGGGTGCGTACTAGCTCGTCCCCATGGCCTCCACCGCTATTCGTTACCGGGCGATGCCACAGGTGCTGGGACGGCCAGCAACTCGGCGTACTGGGCCTCCGTGTCTACATCAATAACTCCCGCGGGAAACGGCACGGTGGCTACCAAGTCGGGTCGGTGCTTTAGGAGTTGCCCTGCCCCGGCGTCATTGGGCAGTTGCAGTAGCAAGGGCAGCGCTTCCCGCCCAAACAGGGCAGGCACTCCGGTAGTACTACTATACTGGCTTGCGGCAATTGGTAAGCCAGTAGCGGCCCGAACAACAGAGAACTGCTTGAGTAGATCTGGCGTCACGTGGGGCTGGTCACAGAGCAGCACCAACACTTCCGTCCATGCCGGCTGAAGCTTTTCCAGCTCCGCCAGGCCACATTTCA
Organism: Hymenobacter sp. AT01-02; assembly: GCF_000961955.2. Classification (NCBI taxonomy): domain Bacteria; kingdom Pseudomonadati; phylum Bacteroidota; class Cytophagia; order Cytophagales; family Hymenobacteraceae; genus Hymenobacter; species Hymenobacter sp. AT01-02. Next base: position 35,037 of record NZ_JZIR02000059.1, on the reverse strand, counting down.
TTGAGGCTCCCATACCCTCTGCCCAGGCGGGGCAGTGCACCGTTGTTATGGGTAAGCCGGCTAGTTCCGGTAATAGTTCTTGGTGCAAAGCCCCCGTTACTACTACTACGGGTAGCCCCGCTGCGGCCATTACGCTGGTTTCAGCGGCGCGGCGGAGTAGGGTGTTGCCCTGGAACCGCAGCAATTGCTTGGGGCGCCCCAGCCGAGACGAAGATCCGGCCGCAAGAAGTAGGATGGCAGGCATACAGGTATTCTAAGCTCAAACGAAGCTGGCGAAGGATGATGAGTAATTGGCTTCGGCAAGCGCCTACATTAGCTCTGTTGCTTCCCTTACGCAAGCCCTATAGGCCGCACACGGCGTCTACCCTTCCTTCGGCTACGAGAGGAGCATCCGTACGCAAAGGCGGGTGAATGGGGTGCGGCGAGTCGCGCAAAAAGCCAGCAGGGCGCCCGGTTAGCACGGCCTGAATTTCGGCTATGATGGAAAGCGCAATTTCCTCCGGGGTTTCGGCCCCTAGGTTCAGGCCAATGGGGCTGTGAATACGCCCCCGCAACTGTTCGGCTGCATCGGGCACATCCTTACGCAAGTCGTCTAACAGACGCTCGTATTTCTTCCGCGGGCCGAGCAACCCAATATAGCGCGCATTGGCAGCGGGCAGTAAATGCTGCAGCACGGCCAAGTCATAATAGTAATTGTGGGTCATGAGCAGAGCGAAACTGCCGTCGTAGGGTTCCTCAGCTACCTGCGCCAAGGGCAACACCCGCACCTCGTCCGCATCGGGGAAGCGCGTGGGTTGCGCCTGGGCGGGTCGGCCGTCAACTACCTGCACACGCCAGCCAAGGCTGGCAGCTAACCGCACGAGGGGTTGCACATCGTTGCCGGCACCATATACCGTGAGGCGTACGGGAGGGCGCAATATTTCCAGACTAACCCTTGTAGTACCGGCTTCTGCTGGATAATGACGGGTAGCGGGCTGACCGGCAGCCAGTGCACCATGCGCATCGGCCAATATGTGCGGGTACAAGTTGGCATGGGCAGGCATAGTCCCTTGAATACCGGCCGAGGTCAGCAGCAACCGTTGCCCCACGTGCAGATCCTGGCCCCCGCCTGCCACCCCAAACACGGTGGCTATTACGGCTAGTTCTTCTACTCCGCTGGCCCAACGGCGCAGCAGCTCCACGGGGTTGTTAGGGTCGGTAAAGTCGAGAGGCTCTAGCAAAATCTGTACAATGCCCTGGCAGCCCAGGGCAGCGCCAAACTGCAAGTCATCGTCGGGGTCAGTAGAATCGTAGGTGACAACGGTGGGACGCCCCTGCTGAATAGTACGCCGGGCGCGCTGACGGGCGTCGCCTTCAAGGCACCCTCCGCTGATGGCGCCTGTTAGCTGCCCCTCATCCGTTACGAGCATGCGGGCACCGGGCCGTCGATAAGCCGAGCCAGCTACATCCACTACCGATGCCAATGCACAAGCCCGGCCCGCAGTACGGTGGTCATCGTAAGCACGCAAAAGACGTTCAAGTTCAGTCATGGCAAGAAACCAGCAACCGACCCGGTATGTTGGGCCAGCCCGAAAACAGATAGGAGGAACAAGACAGACCATCCTAAAACGGCCTGCCAGCACTACGTACGCAGGTTGATGAGGTGAGGTTGAATACCGTGGAGCTTGCCGTATTTCAAAACGGTAAAGTATTGTTATTTAGTATTTTACTTATAATATTTTATAAACATTCAATAATGCTGTAAATTGACCTATAGAAAATATCATATGTTGAATGTGCATAATTTTATGATTTAGGCAATTAAATCCTTGTTTTATAACAAATCACTCTGAACTTAGGGGGCATATACTTAACCATCCTTTTCATGATAAAATCAACATTTACAGCTCGTTCATTCTCTCTTATGACCCTTGGCTTGGCTCTGATGACGGGCTGCAGTAAGGAAGAAATTCAAGTATCGGATGTGGCTGCGCAGGCTAGCCGCTCCAACCAGGCAGAAGCCACTGCCCAAGGGGTTGTGCGCCGGAGCCACGAGTACATTATCCTGTCGGCCACGGACGCCTTGCCCGCCGACCTGGCCAGCAAAACTGCCGCCGCCAATGGTAAGCTAACAACAGAACTACCCGGAACTGGTCTTGCCATTGCTACCTCCACTGACCCCGATTTCGCGGCTAAAGCCTCCCGGATTAGCGGCGTGCGTTCGGTTATTCACGACTTCTCCTATCAGGCTACAACCCCGTCTCGGCCCGCGAAACGCCGGCTCTGAACGAGTCTGATAACACCAACCCAGCCAGCACCGGCGACAACGACCGGTTCTTCCCCTTGCAGTGGGGTCATACCGCTATTCAAGCGCCCGAAGCCTGGAACGCGGGTGCCCGTGGCAGAGGAGCCTGGTAGCTGTGCTAGACGGCGGCTTCGACCTGACCCACCCCGACCTGCAAGCTAACATTCAAGAATCTGTATCGTACGTTCCCGGCGAGCCGGCTCAGTTCGCCTCCACGGCATTTAGCCACGGCACCCACACCGCCGGTACTATTGCTGCCGTCGACAACACTATTGGGGTAGTTGGAGTAGCCCCCGACGCCAAGCTGCTGCTGGTGAAGGTACTGGCTGATGGTGGCAGAGGCTCCTTCTCCTGGATGATTCAGGGCATTTACTACGCCGTGGCGCACAACGCCGACGTTATCAACATGAGCTTGGGCGCGGCTATTCCACGCAACAGCAAGTACCTCGACGATAACGGCACACCCGATGATCCGTCGGATGATAAGGTGGTAAACGAAACCAAGGAAATTCAGGAACTGCTGGTAGCTATTGGCAAGGCGACAACTTACGCCAACAAGAAAGGCACCACGGTTATTGCCTCGGCCGGCAACGACGCCAACAACGGGCAGCGCGACCAGGACCTAGTACACATTCCTTCTGGTGCTACCGGCGTGATTTCGATTTCGGCTACCGGTCCTATTGGCTGGGCCCTGAACCCGCTCACCGCTGATCTTGACCGCGTAGCTTCTTACACCAACTACGGCACCTCAGACGTAGACTTCGCTGCTCCCGGTGGCGACGCCGAGTATCCTGGCAACGAGATTGTAACGGTTGCGGGCGTTCGTCAGTATGCCTTTGCGTTTGACATGGTGTTTAGCTGCACAAGTGCAGGCCGCTACAGCTGGTCGGCTGGCACGAGCATGGCTGGTCCTCACGCTGCAGGTGTTGCCGCTCTGATTGTAGGCAAAAACGGTGGTCAAATGGCTCCCGCTCAGGTGCGGGCCGTGCTGCGTGCTTCCGCCGACGACCTGGGCAAAACCGGTCGTGACCCTTACTACGGCTACGGCCGCGTAAACGCCTACCGCGCCGTAACCACGGGCTTCCAAGCTCAGTAAGCTACTGCTCCGCGTTGCGTACATACAAAAGGCCCGTTTCCACTTGGAAACGGGCCTTTTGCTTTTTGTGCGGTCACGAACAGGCAGTATTCTATACCTGCACTATCTTGGTTTCAAGCACTTTGTCCGGCGTGATGGGTAGGCTGCGGATGCGCTTACCTGTAGCGTGAAACACCGCATTAGCAACGGCGGCGGCTACCCCTACCATCGAAATCTCACCAATGCCCTTCACCCCCATCGCGTTGATATATGGGTCGTGCTCGTTCACAAATTCCACCGTCATTTCCGGAATGTCGGCACTAACGGGAATGTGATAGTCGGCCAGGGTAGCGTTGGTGTAGCGAGCAAAGTTCTGGTCGCGCTTGGTGGCTTCCATCAGCGCGCATCCAATGCCAAAGATGCTGCCGCCAATAATCTGGCTGCGGGCCGTTTTGGCGTTGAGAATGCGGCCCGCGGCGTGTACACTTACCCAGCGGGTAACGCGCACGGTACCCAAATCGGGGTCTACCTTCACCTCGCAGAAGTGGGCGCCAAAGGAGTGCATGGAGTGGCCCGCCATATCGTCTTGGTGGCCGGAGTCGGCGGGGCCAGCCGCTAGTCCCGACTCGTAGCCGGCGCCGTACTTACCGTTGCCGCTTCCTTCCACATCGCTCATTTCGTTGCGCTTCATCAGCGTCGCGAAGTCTTCACCCTTGGTCTTATCCGACTTGAGCACCATCCGGCCTTTTTCCACCACCACATCGGCGGGTTTGGCTCGGAACAGTGGCGACTTCTTATCCTGCGTGGCTTGCTTGATAAGCTTCTGCCACACGTCTTGCGCAGCCATGTAGATAGACGACGACACCGTGCCCGCCGCCACCGCCCCCCCGGAGTTAGGCGCGGTAGGCAGCTTGGTATCTCCTAGTTCAAAGCGCACTTTGTCGGGAGTTATCCATAGCGCATCGGCCGCTACTTGGGTCATTACGGTGTAGGTACCCGTGCCCAGGTCGGTAGCGCCGGTTTGCACTAAGGCATGCCCATCGGCGTAGAGCCGCACGCGGGCCGTGCCTTGGTTGTTGTGCACGGGGTAGCTAGCCGTAGCCATGCCCCAGCCCACCAGCAGGCGGCCGTCGTGGGTGGCACCGGCTTTGGGGTTGCGCTTGCTCCAGCCAAACAACTCGGCACCGCGGGCATAGCACTGTTTTAAGCTCTTGCTACTCCAGGGTTTACCGTTGCTGGGGTCCTTCTCAGCGTAGTTGCGCAACCGAATTTCCAGCGGATCAATGCCCAATTGATACGCCAGGTCATCCATGGAGCATTCAATGGCAAACGAGCCGGGAGCCTCGCCGGGGGCACGCATAAACGTAGACGTCATCACATTGGCCCGCGCCAACTGGTAAGATGATTCAAACGTTGGGCACGCGTACAGCAGGTTTATTATGCGGCTGTTTGGCTCAGCGTAGTCGTCCCACGGTGAGGTGGTAGAGGTTTTCTCGTGAATGAGAGCCGTCAACTTGCCATCCTTCGTCGCCCCTATTTTCAGCGTCTGAGTTTGGTCTTCGCGGTGGCCCATGCTGGTAAACATCTGCGGCCGTGTGAGGGAAAGCTTCACTGGGCGGCCCACAGCCTTGGCCGTTTGCACCGTAAGAACAGTGTGGGGCCAGCTAGAGCCCTTGCAGCCAAAGCCCCCACCAATGTACTTCGTAACTACGCGTACCTGCTCGGCGGCTAGCCCTAGCATGGTGCTCAGCGCCTTCTGGGTGCGGGTTACGCCCTGTGTTGCCTCGTACACGGTTAGGCGGTCCGCAGCTTCCCAATGAGCGGTAGTAGCTCCAGGCTCCATGGGGTTGTGGTGGTTGATGGCGTGCACGTAGGTATGCGTGAGCTGCACTGGCGACGCCGCAAACGCAGCCTTCGGGTTGCCCCGCACGGTGTGACCCGGCGTTTTACCATCCTGCACCTTCTGCGGATCAAATAGCTCGGCTTTAGGATCTTCGTAGGAAGCAGCCGGTTTTTCGGCGGCAATGTTCACGCGTACGAGTGCAGCTGCGTGCTGAGCCCGCTCCAAGGTATCGGCCACTACCACGGCCACGGCCTGCCCAGCGTAGTGAATCTGGTCGGAGGTTAGGGGCAGGAAACCCATGGGGGCGCCAATAGCTTTTTTGCTTTGGGCATCATTGGGGGTTTTGGCCAGCTTGGGCAGATTTTGATGGGTAAGAACAGCTAGTACCCCCGGCTCTTTCAGGGCCGCGCTAGTATCAATGCTTTGGATGCGGCCTTTGGCCACGTCACTGGTTTTGAGCACCGCGTGCACCAGCCCAGGCAGGTTGTTGAACTCAGCCGAGTAGCGGGCCTGCCCTGTCACCTTGGCGCGGCCATCTACCCGATCGAGAGGCTGCCCCACGGAGCCGCCCTGGGGGTTGGTTTCAAAGAATTTTGGTTCGGTATCCATAAGGAAAGTATTCCAGGAAGTGTAGAAACGCTATCTGTTGCGCTTCAATCAGTAGGGGCCAGAAGGGTGGCAACGCGCCGGCTTCCCGGGTTGCGCCTTAGACGTTAGGTGCGAGTTTTCCCTAACCGTTCTTAGCCAGCAACCTTCTGCAAGGCCTGCACCAGCGTATTTTGAGCTAGCTCCACCTTATAGCGGTTTTCGCTACGTGGTTGCGCCCCACGGAGGGCTGCGGCCGCGGCAGCCCGAAAAGTTGCTTCGGTAGCTGGGGCGCCCGTCAAGATTTTTTCGGCTTCGCGGGAGCGCCAGGGCTGGGCTCCTACCCCACCCAGCGCCACGCGGGCCGAGCGAATGGTGCCTCCTTGCACATCAAGGCCAACGGCAGCCGACGCCAGGGCGTAGGCGTAGCTGGCCCGCTCACGTACTTTTAGGTAGGTGGAGCGGCGAGCATGGACGGCCGCCGGAATCGTGACAGCCACAATCAGCTCGCCAGGTTCCAGCACGGTTTCCTTCTGGGGCGTTTTTCCGGGTAATAAGTAGAACTCGGTGACGGGCACGCGGCGCTGCTTGCCCTTCTGGTTTTCCAGGGTCAGCACGGCATCCAAGGCCGCCAGGCTACCGATAAGTCGCCGGGGTAGGAGGTAGCAATGCAGGCATCGGAGGTACCCAGAATGGCGAGGTTGTGGTTGTCGCCTTGCAAAGCGGGGCAGCCCGAGCCGGGTACGCGCTTGTTGCAGGGGAAGGCCGCGTCGCGGAAGTAGCCGCAGCGGGTACGCTGTAGAATGTTGCCGCCAATGCTAGCCATGTTGCGCAACTGGGGCGAGGCGGCCAACAAGAGCGACTCCGATATGGCTGGGTATTGCTGCAATACCAGCGGGTTTTCGCCCACGTCGCTCATACGCTCCATAGCGCCAATGCGCAAGCCGTCCGGCGTTTGCTCAATGCCTCTGAAGGGTAGCATGTTGATGTCAACCAACTGAGGATGTTCCTCTAGGTTAGCCTTCATCAGGTCCAGCAAGGTGGTGCCACCGGCGATGTAAGCGGCCTGCGGATTAGCCTTGCGGATGGCGGTAGCTCCTTGGCAGAGCCCGCTTGCGTATAGCTAAAATTATTCATGGGAATAGAAGTGAAATGGTGGGGTAGTGAACTGGTAACCTGAGGTGGTGGTGAAGTAGGCAGCCGCCGCTGCCATATTGGCAAACAGCATGGGTAGCAGCCTATTCACCAAGGCACCACGCTACACCTTCCCTTTTCCGGCCACCTCCCGCACAGCCGCTACAATGTTGGGGTAGGCCCCGCAGCGGCAGAGGTTACCGCTCATGTACTCCCGAATTTCTGCTTCAGAGTTGGCATGGCCTTCACGCACGCATGCCACACCCGACATAATCTGGCCAGGCGTGCAGTAGCCGCACTGGAAACCATCGTGCTTGATGAAAGCTTCCTGCATGGGGTGCAAGTCTTCGCCTTTGGCTAGACCTTCGATGGTTGTAATTTCCTTGCCTTGGTTCATAACCGCCAGGGTAAGGCAGCTATTAACCCGGCGGCCATCGATGTGCACGGTGCAAGCCCCGCACTGGCCATGGTCGCAGCCTTTCTTGGTGCCCGTCAGGTCCAGGTATTCCCGCAGGCATCAAGCAAAGTCACCCGGGGTTCGGCCTGAATGGTGCGGACGGTACCATTTACGTTCAGCCGCATGGCCGATACACCTTCTACCGTTTTTGAAAAGGCCGTAAGACGCTCTGCCTGGCTGATGAAAGGCGGTGCAAGCGCCAAGCCTAGAATGCCACCGGCCTGCTTCATAAAGGAGCGGCGCGAGCCGTCGTCCGGCCGCAGCTCCGAAGCTCCGCTGGTAGGTTCGGAATGATTGGACATGGAAATAAGAACTGGAGGTGATTGGAAAGACGGGCGCACAACCTGCCATACTGCAAGCGCCACGATGTATTCAACCCGACTATGATCCGATGGTTGTGCTTGGTCTTACAGTACGGCTTAGCCCAGGCATAGTTCAGCCACCTGCCGCTTAGCCCTCGGTACATCCCCAGCTCGTTTGCCCTGGCACTACTAACACCTTCGAACAAAACCGCTTACGCTAGACTGAGCGGCCTACCGCGCTGGCAAAAACGGGCCTGATATCCCCCGCCAAAGCAGCAACCCATAGTCACGCTGCAACCTGATAATCATAATATTACACATCTAACCAAGCCTATATTCAGGCGCCCAGACGAGCTAATTCCCGCAGGTGATGCGATAAGGTAGGTAGCCCATGTTAGTCAAAGCCTCTTATCTCATATCAGGACCCGAAGCCGCGTTAGACACCTTGTGTCAAATGCAAGCTACGTTAGTGTCTTAGCTCCTCATAACCTGCTTCTGGGATAGTCTACAGACTCTGCAAAACATGAAAGGCCCGTTTCAGCATGCTGAAACGGGCCTTTCATATGTACCTCTAGATAGAGGAAAGATGCTTAGCGAGTGGTACCGCCGGTAGTCGTACCGCTGGTGGTGCCGCTGGTAGTAGTACCGAAGTGGTGCCGGAGGTAGTGCCAGTAGTGGTAGTACCCGAAGTAGTACCGCTGGTAGTGCTGCCCGAAGTAGAGGTACCGCTGGTGGTGCCATACGTGGTAGAGCCGCTAGTGGTGCCGGAGGTAGTACCTGATGTTGTTCCCGACGTGGTGCCATCGGTGGAGCCGCTGGTAGAGCCGGCGGGAGCATCGGTGCTCGTGCTAGAGCAAGAGCTGAGGGCGGCGCCTACGCAGAACGCGAGGCCGAGGGTGCGAATAGCCAGGGCTGATTTAACTACCTTTTTCATAGGAGTAGGTTGGTTGACGTGGTGAATGAGTCAGATCAAAAATGTTGTTTAACAACGATTGTATTGTACGGTCTCAAACGCCGGGCCGCCTAAAAAATTTATACGAACAAATACGTATTTTGTCTCTTTTTATCAGTATAAATACCGACAAATCAGCTGTTTGCAAGTATTTCGGCACACTCACCGCCCATCAAAACACCGTTTTGCAAGCCTCGTACGGCAACCTCTTCCTATCCTAGAGTGATACTTTATTTCACCGTTCCAGCCAGCGAAGCATACGTAAGCGCGTCAAACGTAACGCCATTTTTGGCCCGAATTTTCAGCGTGGTTAGCGGTTGAGAAACGAAGAATATTTCCGTCATGGTGGTGAGCCCATCATCAGCAAATACTTCCACAGAAGCGGCATCAAACAAGAGCGTGAGGGCGGCAGCGGGGCCCGTAGCTAAGCGGGGCCCGGGGTGGCGACCCGCAAACTTGTTGCTGAAGCCCGTGGCACCGGCCTTGCTCCGGTCGATGTAGTACTGGTTAGCTATTTTGTTGTAGCCGATGGCTAGCTCCTCCCCTTTTGCATTCGACAATACGAGGGCAAACTCTTGTAGCTGCTTGGTCGTGAGCTTGAGCTGAAACTGCGGGCTGCTGGCTTAATCTTATCTGACAGGTCTAGCTCAGACTTCACCGCCACGTTTTTTAGCGTTTGGCTGGGCTGGGCAAGCTTGCTTACTTCCTTGGCAGGCTCCGAAGTGAGGTAGATTTCCGGGCCTACTTGCCGCAACGCGAGGTCTCGCGGTGTGGTCATGGCGCTACGCCAGGGCGAGGTAGGCACTTCGTTGGCGTATTCCCAGTTGCTCATCCAACCCAGGAACAGCTTGCGCGCTCCGGTGTTGTTCCACGTCACGCCGGCGTAGTTGTCTTTGCCCCAATCAACCCACTTTTGGGTGGTAGTGGTAGGCGTGAAGGTTTTGCCATCGAACTGCCCCACAAAGTACTGGGTTGCCGAGCCCCCATTGGGCCCGCCGGGGTTAATGCTCACCAGCAGCACCCAGTGGGTTTTGCCGTTCAGGACCAGCGGAAACAGGTCGGGGCATTCCCACACGCCGCCGTGGGCGCCCAGTTTCTCGCCAAACTCGCTCAGCTTGGTCCAGCTTTTCAGATTGGGCGAGCCGTAGAATGTAATGCGGTCCTTGGTTGCCAGGGTCATTACCCACTGCTTTGCCACCACGTTCCAGCTCACCTTGGGGTCGCGGAAGTCCTGGATGCCCGGATTGGGCAGTACCGGGTTGCCCTCGTACTTCTTCCAAGTTTTGCCTTCGTCGAGGCTGTAGGCGAGGCTCTGGTATTGGTGCTTGTTGGTTTTCTTCTTTTCCTCGTCGGCGTTGTGGTGGGTGAAAATGGCTACCAGCGCGTTTTTGCCGAACCCAGCGGTGTTGTTTTCATCCACCACGGCGCTGCCCGAAAAGATCATGCCCAGCTTGTCAGGAAACAAGGCAATGGCTTCCTCCTTCCAGCTTACCAGGTCTTTGCTGGTAGCATGGCCCCAGTGCATGGGCCCCCAGGTCATGCCCTCGGGGTAGTGCTGAAAGAACAAGTGATACGTACCGTTCAGGTACACCATCCCATTGGGGTCGTTCATCCAGTGTGCCGAGGGTGTAAAGTGGTAGGCAGGGCGGTATTGGGGGGTAGCCGGGGGTACGGGGGCAGGCGTTTGGGCCTGTACTACGGGCGCGGCAGCTAGAAGCGAAAGGGCCAGAAACAGGGTCTTTTTCATGCGGGTGGGAAGAGTGCAGGTGGAAACGAAATCGGACAAGAGTAGCTTAAGCCAGCACAGATGCCAGCAGACACCATATAATAAGGAGTGCGGCGCTACACGGCGCGCGGCTCCAGCAGTTCCAGCACATCGGCTTCCCGAATGGCGGGAGTAGCGCCCAAGTGCGTAGCTACCAGTGCCCCCGTGGCGCAGGCAAAGCGTAGGCTTCGCCAGGCTCCTGCCCGTTCAGCCAGCCTTTTAGCAGAGCGGCCAGGAAGGAGTCGCCGCTGCCAATGGTGTCTTTAACCTCTACCGCTACGCCGGGGGCCCGGTACAGCTGCCCATTGGTACAGAGCAGGGCACCATCGGCCCCACAGGTTACGCACACGGCCTGCAAATCAAACCGCTCGGCTAGCCATTGCATAGCCGTGGGGCGGTCGGTTTCCAAGCCAAACCAAGTCATGATTTCGGCCAGCTCGTGGTGATTCATCTTTACTAGGTTTGCCTTTTCCAGCAAGTACTTGGTTACCTCCTTAGTGTAGTGTGGGGGCCGCATGTTCACGTCGAACACCTTGAACCGGGCGTGTTCCAGCAGGCGGTACAGGGTTTCGCGGGTGCCGGCCTGGCGGGCAGCCAAGCTACCGAACACAAACACCTCGGCCTGCTCCACAAGCTGCTCTAGCGCGGCATCGTACTGAATATAGTCCCAGGCTACGGGCTGCACAATCTTGTAGGTCACCTCGTTGGCGTCATCCACGTTGGCTTTCACTACGCCGGTAAGGTGGGTTTTGCCGCGCTGCACATAGTCGGTGCGGAGGCCCTTGGATTCAATAAACTCGAGCAGCTCGGTACCCAGCTCATCATCACCAACACGGCTAATCAACTCTACGGGCAAGCCCAACTGGTGTAGGTGCACGGCCACGTTGAAAGGCGCACCGCCGGGCTGCTTGCCGGTGGGCAGCACGTCCCACAGCACTTCCCCAAAGCAGACTATTTTCTTTTCAGACATAGGAATACGGGAGTTTAATTGAGAAGAGGAACCAAGCAGCTCAGTGCCGGAGGGCGGCATACTGCTTTAGTGGCACTAGTGAATTACCAAGGTTTTTTCTAGCTGTTCCAGCGAAGTACCCTTGGTTTCGGGCATGAGGCGCCACACAAACAGCAGCTGCAACACCATCATGGCGCAGAAGAACGCAAACGTGTGGCCGCCGCCCAACTGCTCGGCGAAGTAAGGAAAGGTAAACGCAATAATGGCGGCCATTACCCAGTGCGTGGACGACCCCAGGGCCTGCCCTTTGGCCCGCACCGTGTTGGGGAATATTTCGGAGATGAACACCCAAATGACGGCTCCCTGCGAGAAAGCAAAAAAAGCAATGTACACGAACAGCAGCACCGGCACTAGCATGCCGCCCAGAGCGCTGAAATCTTGGGTGTAGAAGGCATATGACACCAAGCCTAGGGTAGCAATCAGCCAAACGAGCCAATGAACATGAGCTTGCGGCGCCCAAACCGGTCGATGAACTGGCGGGCCAGCAGCGTGAAGGCAAAGTTTACTAGCCCCAGCCCGGCTGAGGAGAGTAGCGCCGAGCCTTTGCCCAGGCCCGTCATTTCAAAGATGCGGGGCGCGAAGTAGATAATGGCATTGATGCCCGACACTTGGTTGAACACGGCAAACAGCACGGCCAGCATAACGGGCCCGCGGTACTGGCGGGCAAACAACGAGCGGCCACCTTCTATGGCGGCGTCAGTGGCATTAGTGGTCAGGATGCTGGTCACGTCTTGGTCGGCGGTGGTGGGGTTGATGAGCTGCATCACCTGCCGCCCTTCCTCTACCCGGCCCTGTCCAATCAGCCAGCGGGGACTCTCCGGTACCCGAAACAGCAGCAGGAAGAACACGGCCGCGGGTACTACCTGCACGCCCAGCATCCAACGCCAGTCCTGCTCGCCAGTGCCCGTGAGCAAGTAGTTGGAGAGGTAGGCTACCAGAATGCCCAGCACGATGTTAAACTGAAACATGCTCACCATGCGCCCCCGCGACTCGCGCGGCGACACCTCCGAGATGTAAAGCGGTGCCGTGACGGATGAGGCACCCACGCCGAGCCCTCCCAAGAAGCGGAACACTAGAAAAGCAACCCAGCTTTGCGTAAGGGCCGCCCCCAGGGCCGACACGAAATACAGCACCGCAATCCAGATCAGGGTTTGGCGGCGGCCTAGCTTATCGGACGGAATGCCGCCGAAGATGGCGCCGAATACGGTACCAATCAGGGCAATGGAAATCGTGAAGCCGTGCTCTACCGGGGTCAGGTGCCATACTTGCTGAATGGCCTTTTCAGCCCCGGAAATAACGGCCGTATCGAAGCCGAACAGAAAGCCGCCCAGCGCTACCACCAGGGACCAGAAGAAAACGTTGCTATTTTTCACAGCGGAAATTTCAAGGGTGAAGGCAAGAAAAGCAGCCCATCATGCTGAGCGCAGCCGAAGCACTTGGCGTGTTACTAGCTGGTTCGAGCGAGATGCCCCAACTAGCTCAACAAGATGGGCTTGGGTATTCGGGGTTACCAGCCGGGGTTCTGCTTGTAGAGGCCTTTGCTGAAGTTAATCTGGTTTAGCGGAATCGGGAGGTACTCGTCGCGGCCGGCTGTAAACCGGGCCGTTTGCAAGTACTGGCGCTTGGTTTTTTCCCGGTCGAAGTAGGTGTTCAGGTAGTTGGCCGCAATGCCCCAGCGCACCAGATCAAAGAAGCGGTAGCCCTCCATGGCAAACTCCAGGCGCCGCTCGAAGCGCAGAGCCTCGCGGGCGTACTGCTGGTTCCACGCCGCCATTGGGTAGAGGCCAATATTGTAGTTGGAGATGGTGGTGCCGGTAGCAGTTTTCAGCTTGGCGGTGCTGTTTTGGGCCCGCCGCCGGATTTGGTTGATAATGGGCAGCGCCTCCGGGGCCCGGTTCAACTCAATAAGGGCTTCGGCCTTCCACAGCAGTACATCGGCGTAGCGGATCAGGGTCCAGTTCTTCGAGGAGCTCATGAAAGGAGGCGTTTTCTGAAAACTAGGATCCGAGGGCAGCACATTTTCCTTCATCGACATGTAGACCCCGTAGGTATTCTGGTCGCGCAGCCAGGAGGTCTCAAAGATGAACGTAGGCGCATACTTATACGGGTGCGAGGGAATCCCGACGGTATGATCGAGGCGCGGGTCTACGGTATTGGCTTGAAAATCAGCCGGCTTAGACAAGTCGGAGTTGTTGAAGGTGGTAAACAGGGGCAGTCCCTGCGCATCCGTCTTAAAGGAGTTTACTAAGTTCTGGCTGGGCTGGTGAAAGCCGCAGCAGCCGTAGTCGGGGTTCATGGGGTAATTCAGCTGGTTGCCCCGGTCGGTGCGGCCCTTGGGCGTACCATCGTTGCGCGAAAACTGAATGGCAAACACCGACTCAGGCCCGTTGTCGCCCACGGTCAGGAAGTTGGTGGCGAAATCGGGGTGCAGAGAGTATTTGCCCGAGGCAATGACTTGGTCGGTCAGGGTTACTACCTCTTGCAGCTTGGCTTGGTCAACTGACGTCACGGCGTGGGCATCGTTCTGCACGTAGGCCTGATAGAGCAGCGTTTTGGCTAGGTAGGCCTGGGCCGCCGACTTGTTGGCCCGCCCCGTTTCCGGCTGGGTTTCGGGGAGGTTGGCTACCGCAAAGCGGAAGTCGTCGGCAATCTTGGTCCACAACTCGTCGTTGCTCAGGGCCACGTTCGATACCTCGGCGTACTGCGCCGTGGGCACCGTTTCGTCGATGTAGGGTACGCGCTTAAATAGCTCTTTCAGCAGGAAGTAGAAGTGCCCGCGCAGGAAGCGCACCTCTCCCTGGCGCACCGTCTTGCTAGGCATGGCCGCCGCATCAATGGCGTCAAGGCGGCGCAGAGCATCATTGGCGCGCGAAATACCAATGTAAATCAAGAACCACAGCTCATCGGTGTTGCCCACATCCACGCGGTTGAACGTGAAGGTTTCGTAGAAGTGGAAGGCGTCCACGTCGGCCGTGCCGTTGCCGCCCTTGTAGGCGTCGCCGCCGCGCACGTTGCCGTAGGGCCACATGGAGGTGTAAGGCGCCCGGTACACATCATTGCCGAGCTGGGAGTAGGTGGCTATTACCTGCTTCTCCACGTTGGCTACGGTGTTCAGCTGCTCATCGGTGAGGGCACCCGTGGGCTGCACATCAAGGAATTTTTGGTCGTTGCAGCCAACGGAAACGGCTAGCAGGGAAAGCGCCAGCACGCTGGATTTTAGGATATTCATGGGTAGGAGTGCTAGCGGGTGGTTAGAAGGATACGTTGAGGCCGGTGCTGAAAATCCGAGGAATGGGGTACTGGTAGTTGGTCACCTCGGGGTCCGGACCGGTGTATTCTTTACTCTTGATAGTGAACAGGTTCTGCCCTTGCACATACAAGCGCACCCCTTTCAGCCGCACCTTGCTCACCACGTCGGCGGGCAGTGAATAGCCTAGCTGCAGGTTGCGCAGCTTTAAGTAAGAAGCGTTTTCAACGAAGTAAGTAGACGCGCGGCCCTCGTTGTTGCTGTTGATGAGCGTAGCGGCCGGAATGCTGGAGCCGGTGTTAGTGGGCGTCCAGGCATCGAGCAGGCGCTGACCCCAGTTTTCCCCCGAAGCCAAGGACGAGAAGTCGGTTCGGAATTTTGCGTTGTTGTAGGCGTAGAGGCCCTGCACCCCTTGTAAGAAGATCTGCAAATCGAACCCCTTGAAGGCCGCGCCCAGGTTGAGGCCGTAGTTGAAGTCTGGAACGCCCTCTGTAATCCAGGTTTGGTCAAAGTTGTCCACCTTGCCGTCGCCATTCAGATCTTTATAGCGGATGCGGCCGGGGGCGGCGCCTACCTGGGTAGGGCCTTGGCTTACTTCGGCCGTGGTTTGGTAAAGCCCATCGGCCACGTACCCATACACCGCATTGATGGAGTGCCCCAAGCGAGTTACGTCCTGGCCGTTGCCGCCGTAAGCATTAATCACCTCCGCCGGCAGGTAGGTGAGCGTATTGCGGTAGGTAGAAAGGTTGCCCGTGATATTGTAGGTCAGCCCATTCGCAAGCTCGTTCTGGTAATTGAGCAGGAACTCCCATCCTTTATTTTCAATGGATGCCCCGTTGACAAACTGGTCGCCGCCCTCGCCTACTACGGCCAGATACGGCAGGTTCACGAGGATATCTTCGCTCTTCTTCACGAAGTAGTCTACCGAGCCCGACACCTTATTTTGCAGGAAGCCGAAGTCAACCCCCACGTTAGTTTGGGTGGTGGTTTCCCACTTCAGGTTGGGGTTGGCCCGCTGCACGCGGCGGTAGCCCGAGGGCAGGTTGGTGTCGTTGCCGTAGATGTCGTAGGCTGTGCCGTGGTCGTAGTCGAAGTTGGGGTCCAGGGTGCCCAGCAAAGACTGGTAGAGGCCGCGGGCCGCGAAGTTGGCAATATCCTGGTTGCCGGTTTGCCCCCAGCCGGCGCGCAGCTTCAAGTCGGAAAGGAAGCCCACGTTGTCTTTCAGGAAGCCTTCCTCACTTAAGCGCCAGCCCACCGACAGAGCCGGAAATACCCCAAACTGGTTGTCGGTACCGAAGCGGGAGGAACCGTCGCGGCGTACCGTTACGGAGCCCAGGTACTTGTCGGCAAAGGAGTAGTTTACTTTGCCGAAGTAGGACGCCAAGCGGTAAGCCGTGCCGGAGCCGCCGTTGTCCTTGTTGGCCGAGCCCGCATCGAGGTAGGTGTAGTTGGGGTCTTCGCTGGCGAAGTTGGTGCGCGAGGCGTAGGTGCTTTCGGCGTAGTAGCTGATGCGCTCCGTGCCAGCCAGGAAATCAAGCTGGTGCTTGCCGCCGAGGGAGAGGTTGTAGTTCAGCGTGTTCTGCCACACCCAGTTGCCGAAGAAGCTTTCGTTGTCCGTCACCCGGTTGTTGGCCTCCGACAGGAAGCCCGCGGTGTAGGTTTTGTAGATCTGGCGGTACTTGTAGAGGCTATAGTCGATGCCGAAGCTGGAGCGCAGGTGCAGGCCCTTCAGGATTTCAGCGTCGGCAAATACGTTACCAAATACCCGTCCCGTATTCGAGCGGTTCTGCTTGTTGTCAGTGAGCAGGCGCAGCGGATTGTCCCGGTCGCTCATGCCAGCTACTGGCCCGCCCCAGCCTAACCCGTCTGCGGTGCGCACGGGTACAATAGAAGGCAACTGGCTGGTCCGGTCGCGCACGTTGAAAATGTCCACTTCTGCCCGCTGCGACTTCACAATGGTCAAGTTTTCTCCCACCTTCACCTTGCCTTCCAGAAAGTTGTAGTCGGAGTTGAGACGGGCCGTGTACCGGTTGAAGCCCGTGTACTTCAGGGTGCCGCTGTTGTCGTAGTAGTTCACCGAAAACAAGGCCCCGCCCCGCTCACTGCCACTGCTCACGCTTAGGTCGTAGCTCTGAATGAGGGCATTCTGCTGCGTTTCCTTAAACCAGTCGGTGTCGGCGGAGCGCTGGGTTTTATTGGCGTCGATAAACTCCGGCACGACCACCTGGTCTAGCACCGGCCGGCCATCGGGCCCCGTGTGCGACTGGAAGGTGTAGTACGGCAAGCTGGGCGTCGAGCCGTCATTGGTAGCAGCCTGCCAGTACACCCGGCCGTAGTCCTGGGTGTTGAGCATCTTAATGTGCGGACCCGGCTTCTGCACCGTGAAGAAGGTAGAGAAGTTTACCTGCGTGGCGCCCTTCTTGGCCTTCTTCGTGGTGATGATGATAACGCCATTGCCCGCCCGCGAACCGTAAATGCTGGCCGCCGAGGCATCCTTCAGCACCTGAATCGACTCGATGTCGTTCTGGTTGATCTGGTTGATGCCTTCCTTGGTGGGAATGCCGTCAATAACGTAGAGCGGGTCGTTGTTGCCCAGCGTACCGATGCCGCGGATGCGCACCGAAGCAGCACTGCCCGGCGCCCCATCCGTTGTGACCTGCACGCCCGGCACCCGGCCCTGCAGGTTACGGGTTACGTCGTTGGAGGCCATGCTCTTAATTTCGTCGGTTTTCACCACGGCCACGGCCCCGGTCAAATCGGCCTTGCGCTGGGTCTGGTAGCCGGTTACTACTACTTCATCCAGGGCGGCCGCGTCGGGGGTTAGCGTCACGGAAAAGGTGGTCCGACCACTCACGGCTACCTCCTGGCTTTTATAGCCGATAAAGGAAAAGAGCAGGGTGGTAGCGTTGTCGGGCACCGACAGGGTAAACTCGCCATCGGGGCCCGTAGAGGTGCCCAGGGCCGTGCCCTTCACTACTACCGTTACGCCGGGCATGCCAGCGCCTTTTTCATCCAGCACGCGCCCACTCACGGGCACATCAACGGCGGAAGAAGCGGCAAAATGGGAGGCGCTGTTTGCGGCAGCGGTGGCTGGCAACGTGGCCGCCAGCGGTGCAGCGGTAAGCAGCGTAAGGCCGAGGGCCCGCCGCAGGGGTACAGGGTGTTTCATGTGGGAATTGGAAAGGAATGGGAGGTACCGAGATGGGCCGAACCGGAGAAGTTGGCCGCCGAAAAACGCTTGGTTTCTGGGTAGCACTCTCTGTCACCAGCTAAGTGCTACGCTGTATTCGACTGCTGCCGGAAGCTCTGCTGGCCTGTTAGAAGGCCCGAACAACCCGCCGCTTTGGGGAGCGGCCAGCCCAATACTTGACCCAAATGTCAGCCGCTAGCAAGGCAAGGGCTTGCTCGATTCACTCAAACTCTTTCACAATTTGCTCAACCACGTTCATCAATTACAAATCACTCACACACAATTATTTATACTTAAATCACAATTTGTACTTAGGCATACAGTATCACTTTTGATACTTGATTTCAAAAATTGATACATCTTTTCAACCCGCAATTGGCACTAAAACGAAAGCGCCAGCTCCGGCCCCGCTGCACAGGGAACCCGAAGCTGGCGCCAAGGCCGCGCAACGTACTGAGCGCCTACCCCGCCGTGGTGTGCATGGCCCGGAACTCGGAGGGCGACACTTGGTAGCGGGCTTTGAAAGAGGTAGAGAAATACGAGGGCGAGGAGAAGCCTAACTGGTAGGCCACCTCTGCAATCGTCAGGTCGTCGTCGAGCAGAAGCTGGCGGGCTTTCGTGAGGCGGATACCCTGGATAAAGTCGGTAACGCCGGTGCCCAGTACGGCCTTCACCTTGCGGTAGAGCTGCACCCGCGAAATGCCCATGCTACGGGCCACGTCCTCCACGCTCAAGTCCGAACGGGTCAGGTTGGCTTCCACAATAGCCGTGAGGTCGGCCAGGAATTTTTGGTCTACCCGCTGGGGCGCTACCGTAGCCGTATCTACTGATAGTTCGCGGCGGAAATGCTCGCGCTGCTTCTCGCGGTTGCTGAGCAAGGTGCGCACGCTTTCCAGCAGAAAAGCGGGGTTGAAGGGTTTGGTCAGGTACAAGTCGGCACCAGCCTGCACGCCTTCTACCTGCTGCTCGGGGGCGTTGCGGGCCGTGAGCAAGATTACCGGAATGTGGGAAGTGCGCCAGTCGCCCTTGAGCTGGGCTACCACTTCCAAGCCGCTTAGCTCGGGCAGCATCACGTCGCACACAATCACGTCAGGAATGGTTTCGGCGGCTAGGCGCAGGCCCGTTGCTCCGTCGAAGGCAGTTGTAAGTTGAAAATGAGGCTGGAGCTTCTGGGCCAGGAAGGCATTGACGTCGGGGTTGTCCTCAATCACCAGCACCAGGGCTTCACTACTTGTGCTGCTCACCACCTGGGGCAATGGGGCAGCCACGGCCGACGACATGGCCAGGCCCTCATCGAGGGCAAAGATGGGGGTGGCCAGGGTAGGCGCCACCACCGATTTCATGGCCGCCGGTAGCACCAGCGGCAACGTCACCACAAACGTACTTCCCTGCCCCGGCCGGCTGGTAAAGCTGAGTTGGCCTAAGTGTAGGCGCGTGAGCCCCAGGGCGAGAGCGAGACCCATGCCCGAGCCCTTGGCCGTGGACTGCTGGCCTTGGTAAAACCACTCGAAGATGTGGGCGCGGTCTTGCTCTGATATGCCGCGGCCCGTGTCTTCCACGCTCACGCGCACGTTGCCTTCGGCCGGTACTCGCTGGATGCTTACCGTTATCTGTCCGCGCTCGGGCGTGAACTTCAGGGCGTTGCTGAGCAGGTTGAAGAACACTTTATCCAGCACGTTCACATCAAACCAGAGCGGAATAACTGGCTCGGCCGGCAGAAAGCGTAGGGTAATGCCACGCTGACGGGCAGGCTTCTCGAACACATCCATGATTTCCCGCACGAAAGCCACCAAATTGCCTTCCGTGGCACGCACCGGCATCTTACCCACATCAATCTTGCGGAAATCCATGAGTTGGTTGACCAGTTGCAGCAGGCGCTGGGCGTTGCGCCGCACAAGGCTTAGGTCGTGGCGTTGGGCGGCGGGTAGCTCGGGGCCGCTGGTTAGCATTTCCTCTACCGGCCCTAGAATAAGCGTAAGCGGAGTACGCAGCTCGTGGGAGAAGTTGGTGAAGAAGCGCAGCTTGGCTTCGGTTTCTACCTTAGCGCGCTCGGCAAACTCTTGTAACTGATTGCGTTGGGAGCGTATTTCTTCGTTTTGCTGCCCAAGCTGCTGGTTGATGCGGCGGTTGGCCCGGAAGGCTCGCCACACCAGCAAGCCCAGGAGGGCCGACCCCACCAGGGCTGCCGCTAACACGTACAGCACGGTTTGCTGGCTGGCGTAGGTATCGCGCTGCTGCTGCAAGAGGCGCTGCTGGCGCTGAATATCCTGCTGCTGGCTGGTGAGCTTCTCGGTTTGCAGCTTCATCGTCAGCACGTTGGTAGAATCAATAACCATCGTACCCAGGATATTCTCCTTGTCGTAGGGCTGCTGGCGCAAGACGCGCATGGCCGTCCGAATGGCTTCCTCCCCACCCGGCGAGTAGAGCAGTGTAGCCTTCAGGATGTCATCTTGCACCAGTTGAATTCCCCCGTGTGCTCCCGGCAGCCCATCTACTCCTACTATACGAATGCGCTGATCTAGCTGTAGCTGCTTGCATACTTGGTAGGCACCCAGCGCCAACCGGTCGTTATGGGCAAAGATGAGGTCTACCTCCGGGTGGGCACGCAGGACAGCCGGCAGCCGCTCGAGCACCGAAGGACGCTCCCAATTGCTGTTCACCTGGGCCGTGAGCTGAATGCCGGGGTAAGTAGCCAGGGTTTGCGCAAAGCCCCGGTGCCGGTCGACGGCAGGAGAGGTGCCCGGCGCGCCCAGCACTTCCAGCACCTGCCCCCGTCGTCCCAGCAAGCTAGCTACGTAGTTGCCCGCTATCTGCCCCACTTCCTCGTTGTTGCCGCCCACGTAGGCCGTATACAGCTTGGAAGTGATTCGCCGGTCGAGGATAACCACCGGAATGCCCCGGTTGTACACCTCTTCCACAATGGGAGTTATGGGCTCCGTTTCGTTGGCCGAAACAATCAGCAGGTCAATCCCTTCGCGAAGAAATTCCTTGATTTGCTGCTCCTGCAAGGCACTGTTGTACTTCGCATCCTTGATCTGAAACTTGACCTCGGGGTAGAAGCTCAGCTCTTTCTTCATGCCAGCCAGCATGGCTTGCCGCCAGGCGTCGCCATTGGTGCACTGCGAGAAGCCGATGGTATAGGTGGGCGGCTCCGGCGAACGGGAACAGCTACCCACGGCCAGCAGCCCGCCCAGCACCCAGATGGCGCGTACCAACAGCACAGAGTAGGCAGTAGATAGGAGACGCATTGCACCGAAGGTAGCAAGAAATAGGAACACCCAACGGCGCCCTATTTCTGGCAAACCTAGCGGCTGGCGGCGGCTATTCTTTGCTAAACATAGGTAAGCTGAAGGGTAAGGCCAGCACCTTATGATACTGGTCCTTCGTCGATGCGGCTCTCTAGCACCTGCTGCACTGCGGCTGGCACGGCCGATAGCACATCGTAGCCGGTAGCCGCTTCAATAGCATCCACGGTGGTTCGGTACTGGCCCCAGTTGGTACCCAGGGAGGTGTCGTTGGGCGTATCAATGGCAATGACGCGGGTGCTGGTGGTTACGCGCGAAGCGTCGTTGTCACCAACCGGCAGAATGACAACTACTTTCCAGCACCGGGCCGGCACGGTCACGCGGCCCTGGTCGATGGTGGTTTTGTAGCCGTTGGAGCCAGTTCCGCCCTTGCCGTAGCTTCCGCAGATGACATATACTTCTTGGCCTTTGCTAAGGAAGGTGCGGGTATAGTCCTCCAGGTTGGCCCAGGTTTGCTGGTTGTTGCGCGGTGCCTGGGGCATCATATTAGTCATTAAGAAGGTAGCCGAGTTGTCGGCTGCCGTCTTGGTACGGTCGGCGGAGGGGCAGTTATGGCCCCGGTCGAACCCCGAGCCAGTGTAGCTGCTGGCCTGTACTTGGTACCACCTGCGGGGAGGGAGGGGTCGGGCGCGAAGTTGTCTTGGCGGGTGGCAGAGCCGCGCCAACTGGCGTCCAAGTGCCAGCTTACCCAGTTGGGCTTGCCTTGGTCGCGGTGGTAGCTAAGAGCGTACTGGCGCTTGCTGAGCAGGTAATTAGTAGGTTGTTTGCTGTCGGTGATGGCCCCGCTGGGATTACCTAGGGTGAGATGCTCGGGAAGGTTGGCAGTGGGTGTGGGGTCGGAGGAAGAACAGGCGCTTACGCCTGCCAGGGCAACAAGGCTAGCCCAGCGGCTCCATTCCTTCAAAAGTGCGTTCATGCCACGAAAGTATTAAACCAGGTTCATATGGAACCCGCTGCACCTAGGTACGAAACCCAGCCTAGGACAGACGACTTGCTACTCCGATTGAACTCAGACCCGAAAAACTGGTTGGAAAAGCCACGAGTACTCGGTAACTCGCTGTCCGTCTTTGAGCGGGGCAGCATCCTTTTTGACGCTCTACGTAAGCTCCGCTACCCGCTGCTACTCCCTTTCTCCAACCAGTTTTTCCCCTCCACCCTCCCGCTATGAAATTGCTTCTCTGTCTTTCCCTGCTTGCAACGCCCACCCTACCGGCCGCGCTTGCCCAAACCTCAAAGGTTACTACCGCTGTCAAGATGTCCAGCAACCAGGTAAAAACCACGAATGGCCTGCTGGAGGGCACTACCACCGCTACTGGCATCCGCTCGTTTAAGGGTGTGCCCTTCGCCACTCCGCCCGTAGGTGAGTTGCGCTGGCAAGCCCCTCAGCCGGCAAAGAACTGGACCGGAGTGCGGCAGGCTAAGCAGTTTGGCCCCCGGGCCATGCAGCTCCCCGTGTTTGGCGACATGAACTTTCGCTCCAATGGAGTTAGCGAAGATTGCTTGTATCTAAACGTGTGGACACCCGCCAAAACCAGCCAAGAGCGACTACCGGTACTCGTTTACTTCTACGGTGGCGGCTTTATTGCCGGCGACGGCTCGGAGCCGCGCTACGATGGGGAGAGCATGGCCCGCCGCGGCATTGTGGCCGTAACTGTCAACTACCGCCTCGGGGTTTTCGGATTCATGGCTCATCCAGAGCTTACCAAGGAGTCGCCCAACCATGCCGCTGGCAACTACGGTTTCCTAGACCAGAGCGCCGCCCTGCGCTGGGTACAACAAAACATTGCCGCTTTCGGCGGCGACCCGCAGCAAGTCACTATTGCGGGAGAATCGGCGGGATCTATGTCGGTGAGTGCCCAAATGGCTTCCCCCCTATCCAAAGGACTATTTGCACAGGCTATTGGGGAAAGTGGCTCCATGCTCAACACTGGCTTCGGACCAGTGCCCCTCACCGATGGCGAGCAAGCTGGGGTAGCTTTTGCTAAGAGCCTTGGGGTTACCTCCCTAGCCGCTTTACGGGCCTTACCGGCCCAACAGTTGCTGGAGGCGGCCGGCAAACCAGGAGTACCTCGCTTCGCCCCTACCCTTGATAATTACTTTTTCACCCAGATGCCCACGGCTACCTTTGCCGCTGGTCAGCAGGCGCGCGTGCCATTGCTGGTGGGCTGGAATTCGCAGGAGATGGGGTACCAGGCGCTGCTAGGCGCCGAAGCGCCTACTCCCGAAAGCTTCCGTAACGCCGTACAAAAACTCTACGGTAGCCGGGCCGAGGAAATACTCAAGCTATACCCCGCTACCACGCCCGCGCAAGCCGAGCAATCGGCGACCGACTTGGCCGGCGACCGGTTTATTGCCTATAGCACTTGGAAGTGGGCCGATGCGCACACGCAAACCAGCGCTCAACCCGTGTATCGCTATATCTACGCCCGGCCCCGGCCAGCAATGGTGCCCGAAATGGGAAATGCTACCACGGGCTTGGCGGGTGGCGTAGTAAAGCAAGCTACTACGGCTCCGAAAGCCCCGCCCGCCCGCGGCGCCGTACACTCAGCCGAAATAGAATATGCCTTAGGCAATTTACCTGGCAACAAGGTTTTTGCTTGGACTCCTGATGACTATAAGGTGTCGCAAACTATGCAAACTTACTTTGCCAATTTCATCAAAACCGGAAACCCTAACGGCAAGGGCTTACCTACTTGGCCCGCTGCTTCCGCTACCAACAGTGGCCCGCTCATGCACATCGACGTAACCACCCGATCGGAGCCGGAAGTCAACCGTGCGCGCTACCTGTTTCTCGACCAGCAAGCCGCCAAGTAGTAATTCACGTTTCTTCCTCAACGCAACGGCGTACCAGCTACTTGTAATCAGGTAGCTGGTACCGCCGTTGGCGTTGAGGGCACTTGCACAACAGTAGTGCACTAGCTGGGTATATGAGCCAAGTTACTATACCGAGGTACCTATAGTTATCCTGCTGTCAGAATGAGAAGCAAAATTATGGCTGTCACCGGGCTGATTTGAGCTTAATGACTCATGTAAGTCTCTTCTTGACTAGCAATTAGTTACATAAATACAAAAAGTCATATATACTATTCATGTCTAGTAACGCTGTTTTGCTTGTTAGACGCTTGGTAACTCACTATACTTTTTGCCCGCACCACTATACTCGCTTGCGCCTGATTTGCGCTGTAGACAGCATATAGCGTCAAAGCAAGGCCTACAGCCTGGTGCGATGAACAAATAGGCACAGATGAGAGCTGAGTATTCAGCTGTTAGGCTTAAGTGCAAAAACCGGTCATAGTGACTGATCTAATTTTGTTATACAATTTTTATAAAATTTATCATTTAATATCATAATTTAGCCGAATGATTCTTGAAACAGTACTATGAATAAGCACTTACTCCTTTCTTCGCTACTACTGCTCATAGGGTTGTCTCACGCTGCCAGAGCCACAACATACTATGTTAGCCCAACCGGCAACGATGCGAATCTGGGTACTGCACCAGCTACTGCGTGGCGAAGCATTGACCACGTTAACAGCGTGGTATTTCGCCCTGGGGACAAGATATTGTTCGAGGCCACGCAAACCTTTGCAGGTACGCTTAAACCGCAGGGCAGCGGCACTGCTACACTGCCAATCATCTTTAGCTCCTATGGCCCCACATCTGCTATTATAAACAGTGGTGTGGAGCCTGGCTTTATAGCCTACAATACCGATGGTATAGAGCTACGACGACTAACGTTTGTAGGCGCTGGCCGGACCGTTAACGCGGAAAATGGTGTTCTATTCTACCGCGACGCTGGCAATGCTAGCAGCGCTCAGTTCAGTCATATTACACTTGACAGCCTGGATGTTAGCGGCTATCAGCAGTACGGCATCACCATCGGCAGCCACAACACCAGTGTTGATTTCTGGGGTGAGGCCTACGGCTATGATGACGTACGCATTACCAATACGCTTGTGCACGACAACGGCGACACGGGAATCTTCTCTTATGGGGCAACGCTCCACGCTAACCGTAACTGGTATGTAGCCAATTGCAAATCGTATAACAACTCCGGCAGAACTGACATCACGGACCGAAACACGGGTAGCGGCATTGTACTAGCGAATATTGATAAAGGGCTTGTTACCCACTGCGAAACCTACAACAACGGCCGGCTAAGCTCGCACATATACACCGGTCCGGCGGGTATGTGGGCCTATAGCTGCAACAACTTAGTCGTAGAATATTCCGAGTCGCACCACAACCATTCAGGCACGCTGGACGGCGGCGGGTTTGATTTGGACGGTGGGTGCACAAACTCTGTGTTGCAGTACAACTACTCGCACGACAACGACGGCCCTGGCTTCATGCTGGCTCAGTTTGATGGGGCGCCTGTTACGCTGCAGGATGTAGCTATCCGTTACAACGTCAGTGAGAACGATGCCCGGCGTTATGGGGGAGCCATTCTGCTATGGTCGTCGGGGGCTAGCGGCGGCATTAACCGAGCTAACGTGCACAACAACACCATTTACGTTACGCCAACCGCCAGTGGCTACGTTCCGCAAGCAGTTTACCTTGCCAGTCCGCACATGCACTCCACGGCTGTTCGCAACAATATTTTCCAGACCACTGGGGGCGTACCATTCCTGCTCGATTATGGCCGAAGCAGCGTATTATTTCAAGGCAATTGCTATTGGAACACCGGAGCCAACGCCTCGTGGAAGCAGGGCGGAGCTACGCACTACAGCCTTAATGCATGGCGTAATGCTACTGGCGCCGAAAGGGTTGGCACTACCAACAGCGGCTTGGAAGTAGACCCGCTCCTGAACGCGCCTGGTAGCGGTGGCACCAACCCCATGACTCTGGGTAAGTCAATGAGCGCCTGGATGCCCTACCAATTGCAAGCCAACTCCCCCCTCATCGGGGCCGGGCTGGATTTGCAAACCTTATTTGACATGTCATTAGGCGCCCACGACCTGTATAACTTACCAACCCCAACGGCAGGTACGGCAGGTAACATTGGTGCCAACGAGCGACGGGCCGTTAGCCCGCTGCCCGTAGAGCTGGTCAAATTTACCGCTGAGAACAAGGAGAACCTCGTTTCTCTAGGCTGGACTACCGCCATGGAAGTAGGCAGTGCTTTTTTCGAAGTTCAGCGCTCCACTGATGGCAGAACGTTTACCTCAGTGGCAAACGTTGCGGCGGCTGGCACCAGCACTAGTACCCGGCTATACACGTGGAACGATCCGCAGCTTATTGAACAAGTCACGTACTACCGCCTGCGTCAGGTAGACGTAGATGGCACTTCCCACCATAGTTCCGTGGCCGTTGTCTCGCCACGCCTAACTGGCCGCCAGGAACTGAGCGTATTCCCAAATCCTATTGCTAAAGGCGAAGCTCTATCGGTAAACATGGCCGCATTCACCGGACGAGCCGTGCGGGTAAGCATCACGAGCCTAACGGGACAAGTGGCTTTTGCAAAGCAGTTTGCTGGGCAGCCTACCTCTGCTGTGTTGCTACAACTACCCGCTTCCGTAGCTCCTGGCACGTACCTACTATCTGTAAGCGACGGGCAAAAGCGGGAGTACACTCGCTTAGTAATCGAGTAATGCGGGGCTGCACGAGTGCATACTAGGCACCGCGTAGTATGCATTCGGCCAACACGTATACACACGGTCCTAGGGCACCTACTCTTGAGTAGATGCCCTAGGACCGTAGCTTTTTTTAACGCTACCCCATGCACTTTTCATAACTGGCGCTGCTAGTCACTTGAGTGCATAAGGTGGGCCTAGTGCACTCTTTTTTCTTTAGTGAGGCTACCTTCATCTATCTTCCGCATCTGATTTCTATACTGGTTCTATGCTGGCAGTATTTCTGATGCTTTATCCTTAGTCTATAGCCTTCAAAGTGCCGGCTGGCGGAGCAGGTTGGTCATGATTATGCCCAGAATAGCTTTACTGCTGAATGCGCCTTTACATAACACAACACCTGCCTAATAATTATATATTTACGCAGCTTCATTATTTTCTATGCAGATTTCTACTCGTGTTGTGCAGTGGCTTACACTGGCCCTGATGGTATGCTACTTTTCCTCAAGCGTTCAGGCACAGAGCCCAGTTGCTCCTACCTGGGGCTGGGCGCAACAGGCTACTGGCACCGGTACCGCTTGGCCTTACGATATGGTAGTGGACAAGCTAGGCAACTCGTACGTAGTAGGCTCTTTTTATAGCACTCTAACTCTCAGCCCTACTTTACAGCTGTCTACTTCGGCTTTCAACGATTCGGACGGTTTCCTAGTCAAGTTTACCTCAACGGGTGCGGTAGCCTGGGCCCGTCAGCTAGGCTCTGCCGCGGGCTTTGATGCGGCCAACGGGGTAGCCCTCGATGCGGATGGCAATGTATATGTAACTGGCGCTTTCTCGGGCCAGCTGGCCTTGGGTGGTATCAGTCTTACTACCCCCCGGCAGGCTACCTACCTAGCCAAATACGATCCGCAAGGGGTGGCGCAGTGGGCCCAGCAGAGCGTTGGCCCCAACATCGGAGACTCCGCCACTGGCCACGATGTGGAAGTGGACGCGGCCGGCAACATTTACATTACCGGCACGGTAGGATGGGGCAGCGTGTCCTTCGGTGGGAGTAGCATCAGCCCAGCCCCTGGGTCGGCGTACGCTCACTTTGTGGTGAAGTACAACAGGAGCGGCACCGTGCAGTGGGCTCGGGTAGACGGTTCGACCATGGCGAATCAGAGCTACCCTTCTTACTTGGCGCTTGGGCCTGCGGGAGAGGTATATATGAGTTGCAGCGTGCAGCAAGCTCCTCTATTTGCCAATGTTCCCTATCCCAGCCGCGGCGGCATGGATGCCTACGTAGTAAAATACGATGAGCTAGGTAACCGGCAGTGGGTGCAGCAGCTAGGAGGCCCCGGCAACGATGAAGTGCGGCTTGGCGCTGTGGACGCGCAAGGAAGCTTGTATCTGCCTCTGAGCTTTTCAGACCAAGCCGGGGTTGGCACAACGGTCCTATCCTCAGCAGGCTCTTCTGATCAGGCGCTTATTAAGCTTAACAGCCAAGGCGCCCTGCTGTGGACGCGTACCGTGGGGGGCCGCAACTATGACATTGCCCAGCAAGCCGCTCTCGACGCATTTGGCAATGTGTATCTACTAGGCTGGTTTATGGACCAAGTAACACCTGCCCCCGGACTAAGCTTCAGCAGCGCCGGGCATTACGATGCCCTGTTGCTCAGCTACACGTCGCAAGGTACGCTCCGCTGGGGCACCGCCTCCGGTGGTCTCAACCCGGACGATTTTGTGCGGATGGGCTTTAGTCAGACGGGGGAGGCGCGGGTAGCGGGTCGTTTTTCTACTACCTTGCCACTGGGCAGCACCACTCTTATAGGCTCTACCACCACGTCAAACTGGTTTGTAGCCTCCTTAACGGATAACTTACCTACGCTAGCCAGCATTGCCGCGCTGGTGCCCAGCAGCGGAGCCCCAGGGCAAGAGGTAACCGTAAGCGGTACCGGATTTGTGGGAGTTACGCAGGTACTGTTCAACGGCAGTCCGGCGGCCCGTTTCGCGGTGCAGTCGGCTACCCAGTTGAGAGCAACGGTTCCACAGGGCGCTACTGCCGGACCGGTTCAGGTTCAGACCCTAGCGGGTACTGCAGCTTCAGTCACTCTTTTTCAACCTAGCGTCCTGACCAGCATAACACCCACCGAAACAGCTACGGTGCTGGCTTGGCCGAATCCGGTTGCGCCCGGTCAGGTACTGCAAGTGCAGCTTCCGATGGCAGCATCCGGCGCCCATGTGGAGGTGCGTAACCTGTTGGGGCAAGTAGTGCGGCAGAAGCCATTCGACGAGCGCAACACTACTCTATCTCTGCAAAGCCTGCCTCCAGGTGTATATCAACTTACGGTGCAGCGTCCCAATCAGCCAGCACTTCAGCAGCGGATAGTTCTTGGTAACTAAGTTTACCTAAACCGTCCGGCACCCGCTGCACGCACAAGCAGGATTCGTTATTTAGTCATAACCAGCACAAACTAACGTCCATAGCTCCGTGCTCTACCAGTCGCTGGGTAATACTTTCACAGCTCTTAGTCTGCTCTGTAAAACGTGAGCAAAAGCTGTATGGCGTGACCATATACCGGTTATCAGCCTGCAACGCTTCTATTGGCCCGTGTCCTCCCGCCCTTTTTGCTTGCTGATAGCCATACTGGTGCTTACCTCGATTTTGACCCTGCAAGGGAATGTGAGCCCATGCTCTGATCTGGCAACACTAGGGCGCGGAACCGCGCTTAAAGCAATTCCGCGCCCCGACGTAACGCTCTGGTGTAGCTTGGGTAAGTGCTATCCTTTGGGTAGGCTTCAGCCTGACGGCGGGGTAGCAAGCAATACTTTTAGACAGCTTTGAAGCGGTACTTCAACCATACCACGTCGTTATCGAGCTGTTGCACCTCGGCTAGGTACAAGCGCGTGGCGGGTCCCTTACGGAGGTAGTCGCTCACTTCAAACGTAGTCGGCGACTGGGGCGTACCGTCGGCAATAGGTAGCAACAATAAGCTCAATTCGTCAATCAGCCCGGCATTGAGTAGGGAGCCGTTTAAGTGGCCGCCGCCTTCCAGCATCAGCGTCTGAATAGGAAACAGCGTAGCCAACTGCTCTAGGGCCAAAGCGAAATCTACCTCGGTACGGCCAGCGAATAAGTAAGAAATGTGCTGACGCTGCAAGTAGTAGAGGTATTCGTCGCTTACCTGCTCCGTCAGCACCTCCACGATATGGTCGCCGCCGGTGGTGTTAGCGTCCCAGCCGAGCCGACCGTGCGCGTCTACTGCTATGGCAAAGGAAGTTGCGTGGGCGTCCCCAATGAAAGGCTCCCGGGCGATAGGGTGTGGGGCAGGCTGCAAATCGGGCTGCACACCGCCGGAAAAGTCGCGCTCCATTGTTACGCGCCCGCATATCCAGGCCTGCGCAGTAAAGGTTTCATGGTACTTCTCGAAGTAGCCGGAAAAGGTTTCGGTTAGCTCTTCGGCCTTCCAGTTAGCAGACAGAATCTTTCCGTCCACCGAGGACATCATATGGCAGATTACGTGGGGTCGTTTCATACTAGGCCTTAAACGGAAGTTGTGCCTTCGTGGCTTAATTAGCAGCTAGGTTAGCAACCAACCTATGGCATAGGTAAAGCCGAAAAAAGCTTGCAATGCTCACAACACAGGCCAGATATAGCTCTTGGCTCTACCCCGCGAAAAAAGCTAAACCCTGTCTCTACAAGTAGAAACAGGTTTAGTGCAGAGAGGAAGGGACTTACTCCCTACATGCGAGCCCGACAGCATAAGACTCAAATAATGTCTATTTGCAGCGTATGAAGGCATATTGAGTGTGTACCCTGAAAGAAAAAATCGGGTAAAGTCGGGGTAAATCGGTAAGTGTGTACCCCTGCGCGTACCCCGAAAAACATTTTTCAGTACCTTTAGAACGGCAACTATTTACCCCGTTTTATGGCAACTGTATCCTTCCATTTGAAGGAGCCTAAGGCTGACCGCCCTACGGCCATCTTCGCGCTGCTCACTGTTGATCGGCGCACCCGGATAAAGGTTTATACTGGCCTCTCTATCCATCCTAACCAATGGCTGACTAAAGCTCAGAAGGCTCTGGAACGCGGCTACCCGGATAACCCAGCTGTTAATGATGCGCTGGAAGTCAAGGCAAAGCAGATAGAAGATTGCTACGCCTCTTATTTGGCAGAGGGGCTACTTCCAACTGCTGCTCAACTCAAAGAGGCCGCCGCCCCCAAGCAACAGGAGGAAACTCCGGAAGCAGCTCTTAGCCTCACCTTTTGGGACTACTATACAGAATGGATAGAGTTAGCCCGCGTACGTGGTAAGGCCCGGAGCGCCGCCGTGTATGAAACCACTGGCCGACACTTACGCGGCTTCGAGAAGAAAGCGAAGTACGCCGTAGGGTTCGACACAATTACTACCACCTTCAACGACCGTTTTACGACCTACTTGCTAGGTACTGCTGGCTTAACAGATAACACGGTAGCCAAGCAGGTAATGACGCTCAAACGCTTTATGAAGTGGGCGGCCGAACGTGGCTACCACCAAAGCATAGGATACGAGCGGCTAACCTGGAAACGACAGGAGCCCGATATAATGACGCTTACTGCTGAGGAAGTAGAAGCGTTGGAAACCTTGCCCCTACCGGAATCTGGCTACCTCGACAACGCCCGTACTCTGTTTCTACTGAGCTGCTATACCGGCCTCCGTTATTCCGACCTGGTAAGTATCCGGGCCGAACACTTACGCGGCCAAACCTTACGCCTCACTACTCAAAAAACCCGGGAAGCAGTAACTATCCCTCTACAGGCCCGCGCCTTGCCTATTGTGCGTCGGATGATTGCCGGAGAAGTGCGGCCAATTACTAATCAGAAGCTCAACGACTACCTAAAAGAGCTAGGAGAACGAGCGAGTATTACGGAGCCAGTAGAGGTTATCCGCTACCGGGGCGGAGCCCGTGAAAGCCACACCGTACCCAAGTGGCACCGGTTGGGCTGTCATACTGGCCGCCGTACGTTCGTAACGCTAAGCCTAGAACGAGGACTACGGCCGGAGCTGGTAATGAAGATAACCGGGCACCGGGATTGGAAGTCCTTTAAACGCTATGTGAATATCACAGAGCAAGCAGTAGAACGGGAGTTTGCTCGCGTGTATGAAATGCCTTCCTTGCTCAAGATAGCTCAATAACTATTCTAATCTCATGAAGAATTACGGTTTATCCCCTGTTGCTCAACCTCAATCATATGGAACAACAGTAGGTCAATCTAGCACTTATATACCGGCTCCTATTTCCGCAACACCGGCGTCAGTGAAAGCATTAGCCTCAAATTATAGAATAGTAGAGTTTGAGTATTTAAGAAGGAAGTATTGTAAGACAACGTCTTATCATGAGCTAGAAGCGTTGATTTCTTTGCCTGCTCTATCATTAAAGAAATACTCGGGAAATGAATGGACACGCTTTGCTCAGAGTATAACAAACCGTGCTGCTTTTACCCACGGTAATGCACCTGGACAGATTATTATTCATGATGGCCCTGACTATAAGGAGTCATTCGAAGTTTGCATAGAACTAGCTGAAACTTCAGTCTTTTTCACAAAGCTATATAAGTACCTAGGGACACTAGGCAGAATCGACCTTCCAAAATGCCTTGATGGCAACTACAGGAAACACTCATTGCTAGGTGCAGAAACAGGTAGAAACTTTATATATGCCTTGCAAGGGTTTTTGCTAAAATCCGGGATAGAGCTTTGGCATAAACAGCTTGTTAATGAATGGATTAACAAGCGAATACCCGAAGTTGAATGGCTTTCCAATCCAGAACTATACCCAACTATGCGAGTGGTGAGCTACCATTCAAAACAGACAGATATTCAGGTTTCCTGCAACGACATAAGTGAACCTGAAACCTTAAATAAGCTTTCTGTGAGCCCTCAACTACAGCCGAAAAAAATCAGGACATTGTCTGTATCTGATAGTTGGGCTGATATTTTGCTACACATCAAAGAAGATAAACTTAAGGAAGCTGTGAATAGAATGGGAATAAATCCCGAAACAGCTCCTACATGCGCTTGGATAGGACTTGTATTAGCACTTATATCAAGAGGATTCCTTCCTCCACAACCAAACGCCGCCCACCTAAGACGATCATTTTCTACATGGAGGGTAAAGGTTACTGAGAACAGTATTCGTGTGCCCTCACACAAAGCTGAAGCTTGGCAGTCCAAAGCAGATGCTGCACTTGAATCTATTTATCCCCGATAAATCTTTTGCGTTTTGATGCGGATTTTCTGCTTCCGCAAGTATCCGCAAAGCATATACTGTCCATTTGCATCATCCCAGCTGAATCACACCCCGGCGGGCATAATGCACAATGCAAACTATCCTAACCAGCGGAGTAACCTACTCCCAACTTCTAGACGACCTTCGCGCAATTATCAGGCATGAGGTCAGTAATTCCGGCCCGGCCGTGCCCACCGATACAGCTAGCGGGCCGGAACTGCTGACCGTGCGCGAAGCCGCTGACTTTTTAGATGTATGCCCTCAAACCATACACGATTGGAAGCGGCGCGGAATGCTCCTATACCACAAAATAGGGGGCCGTACTTACCTGAAAAGAGCCGACGTGCTGAACGCACTACAGCGCCACAAACGTACGGCCAAGCCAGCTGGGAAAGGAGAAACTCGCCGTGGCTAACGTACTGCTTCTCGATGCGCCACCGGTGCTACTGTTAGCCAGCGGCCGGCCCTGCCTGGCTTACCCTATACGCCGCCGGGATTGGCCTGCCGTGCCCGCCGGCTCTGCCGTGGCACTACTCACAACCGGGGAAGGACTGGACTTCGGCCCGCGTATACTTTGGGTAGGCAAAGCAGTAACTAATCTACTCACTTCCCATAGAGGTGGCGCAATAGCCTTTGTTCCAGCCGACCCGCACCCCAATGACGACCCGGTGTTCCGCTTTGAGGCGTCCGATATAAAGCGGCTCTACTTGTTAAATCCGACTGCCGCGGCTTCACCCGTTGTAGTTACCAGAACGGGCCCGGCCCGCCGCCCCCGTGGCTAGTGGTGGGCCGCTGGCTGCTGAAACCCGTGCCATGGATTCGGCCGCCGTGCGCGCGTTATTCTCTGACTACAGTCCAACCCTCACACGCACCGCCGCCGAGCTGGAAGCGGCTTTGCACCGGCACGGCTACGCGGGGCCCCTCTCCGACTGGCTAGCCATACTCCGGGCGGGTGGCCTCCGGGAACCGCGGCGGGGTGTATTTGGCGCACCTTGGGAACCAACAGAAAGCAGGGAAATAACAGGGAATTATTCCGGAGAATCGGACAAAAGCAGGTATGAAGCAGGAATAAATCCGACTCCGGCAAATGAGGCCACACCGCCGGAGCTACCAGCCGATAGCAGAAGCAAAGCAGTAATAGCAGACCCGGTTTCAACGGCACCGGAGCCACCCCAATTCAGCTACTTCCGGGGCGGTATTAGGAGCGCCGCCCCGTACGCGGTCATTACCCCGCGCCAACTCTGGGAAATGATACACGGGCCACTATTCGTGCCGGCTACAAGCCAGCTCCGGCAAGCACCGGCTGGCAGTGAAGCCCGCGCCGAATGGAAAAAACGACTCGACTACGTAACGCCCGCCGGCACCTTCGCTCCTACCCGTGCCAATGGCAACCTAGTTGCTCCTTCGGGCCTGCTGGTACTGGACTTTGACCATTTGCCCGACGTAAGTGCGGCTCGCGCCACCTTACTAGCTGACCCATTGCTGAGCCCCGCGCTGGTAGTGCTATTTACCAGCCCGGCGGGGAAGGGCTAAAGGTTATTCTGGAAATCGACCCGACTGCCTCTCACCTCGACAACTTCCGGGTGCTATCAGGCTACCTGTTGGGTTCCTACGGGCCGGAGCTACAGCCCGACCCCAGCGGCAAAGATATGGCCCGCGCCTGCTTTGTCTGCCACGATGCCGACGCCTGGCTAAGCCCACGCTTTGCAGGATAAGCTGCCGGGCTTTCGCTCAGAATTGAGCAGAAGAATAAACTGGGTTTTGCGGCTTAAATACCCCTAAAAAGGAGGGTTATACCGGTTAGCAATCAAATACCTAACCTGTAGCCCGCTTCGGAGAGAAAAATACGGATTGGGATTTCGTCCATCTGGATAACAACCCCACAGAACCCTACAAAACCCTACATTTTCAACAGAGCTGGCAATGACTTTAGACTTAAACGCCCTCCGGGCCGCTACTCCGACACCGGAGCCCGACCCGACAAAACCCGACATATCAACGCCCGCGCAACCAGACGCCGGGAGTTTCGGGCCCAATACGCGCACGTACGCGCACGCGCGAGATGGGTGCGAA